>CAZJVM010000169.1:0-1599 GCA_964549305.1 uncultured bacterium | reverse complement strand
CCCGCAACAATTTCATCTGACACGATAAGTGAAGCAGAGAAGAAGCTATTTAAAAAGCTCAGTGCCCTTGATGACTCCTATACCGTATTTCATTCTCTCGATATGCTTGCAAAAAACCGCGATGAAAAGCTCGTTGATGCGGAGATAGACTTTCTCATACTTTCTGAAAAATACGGTCTGCTTGTCCTTGAAGTTAAAGGGGGAACAATAAAATATGACGGTACAAAAGGAGAGTGGATGACAAATACGCATGTATTAAAAAAATCTCCTTACAGGCAGGCGAAAGATAATAAGTATGCCCTTAAAAAATATATTGAGAAAAAAACCGGCAGGAAACTTAAGATACCTCTTGGGCATTCAGTCTGTTTCCCTGATGTTTTTGTGGATGAGATGGTGCTTCCTCCTGAAGCAGGAAATGAAATAACCATTACCGGAAGACAGGTAAAATATATTGAGATGGCTATTCCCAAAATAATGGAAAAATTCAGCGGAGACGGAAAATTCTATTCTGCCAAAGGAATAGAATCGCGTGATTTACGAAACGCCCTGATGCCGGTGTTTGAGTATGGCAGGAGTCTTTCAGATATAATTGAAAAAGGAGAAGATAGGATTTTTACGCTTAGCGACGAACAGTATAATCTCCTTGATTTTATTGAAGAAAAAAGGCGTGTACTCATAAAAGGATATGCAGGCACAGGTAAAACCGTTCTTGCCCTGAAGAAAGCTTGTGAACTTGCGCAAAATGGCAAAAGCGTTCTTCTCCTCTGTTATAACATTCCGCTTTCTGAATATCTCAGGGAATCAGTAAAAAATATTAAAGGTAATATAACTGCCTCCAGCTATCATTCATTCTGTCAGGATAAGCTAAGGGAAGCAGGAATAAAAGCTGATGTAAAAAATGATTCCGAATTCTGGCAAAAAACATTACCCGATCTTTTTTACAACCTTCTCAAAAACAATCCTCTTAAATATGACGCAGTAATAATTGACGAAGGTCAGGACTTTTTCGAAGATTACTGGATTACAATTGAAGAGATGCTCAAACCCGACAGTTTCTTCTATATATTTTACGACCCTGACCAGAATCTTTACGGCACAAAACTCAGCTTCCCCATAGAAGGCGAACCCTTTGTTCTTAAAACAAACTGCAGGAACACAAAGGAGATATTCAATTCTCTTTCCAAACATTCAGAGCAACCATTGAAAATTAATGAAAAAGCGCCTGAAGGAAAGCCCGTTCGTGAGATAAAGTACAGGGAAGACGCGGAAGGCAGAAAGGCGCTTCAAAAACTCCTTCATCAGCTTATAAACGAAGAAGGCATAAATAAAAAAAACATAGTAATCCTTGGCGGTCACAGCATAGAAAAGACCTGCCTCAGAGATAAAAGAAAACTCGGCAATTTCACGATTGCAGACGAGCGCGATGACACGGGCGACGGAGCAATCCGCTATTACACATATCTTCGTTTCAAAGGATGCGAATCTCCCGCCGTAATTCTCCTTGATGTTGACTCAACCGATGAACGCTGGTCAGACAACGCCCTCTACACGGCAATGTCACGGGCAAGAATAGTGCTCATTGTCCTGAGAAGGGAAGAA
>CAZJVM010000168.1:0-1659 GCA_964549305.1 uncultured bacterium | reverse complement strand
AATAAAATCACATGGTCATTATGTCATACTCCTCCAAATAACAATCAAAATCCGTCTTGATGACAAGTTTCTTGTGGTAGGTTTTTTCCAGGTCTTCTATGGCGTTGCTTTCCTCTTCATAAAGTTTATCAGCAATTGTGGGATGAACGCTTACCATTATCTTTTTGCCGGGCATACGGACAAGCTCTCTTGATATCCTTCTCAAAATCTCAAAGCACACCGTATCGGCAGACTTAACCATTCCGCGCCCTTCGCAGTATTCACAGGGTTGGCAGAGCGTCTTTGAAAGCGATTCCCTTACTCTTTTTCTTGTCATCTGAATGAGTCCGAGTTCAGAAATTTTGAGAATATTTGTCTTTATGCGGTCTTTACTGACTTCATATTCAAGCGCCTTATAAACCTTTTCTTTTCTATCTTCCTTGATCATATCGATAAAATCTATGATGATTATTCCGCCGATATTCCTTAAACGAATCTGGTATGCAATTTCCTTCACTGCCTCAAGGTTTGTTTTGAGAATGGTGTCCTGAAGATTCTTTTTACCCACATATCTTCCGGTGTTGACATCAATGGAAACAAGCGCCTCCGTTTCATCAATTACAATATATCCGCCCGACTTAAGCCAAACCTTTTTTCCTATTGCCTTGTCGATTTCAACTTCAACGCCAAAGGAATCGAAAATCGGCTCATTGGATTCATAATGAAAAATCCGGTCCTCATAGCGGGGAAGAAATTCCCTTACAAACTTGAGGCATCTCTCATAGTCTTTCTTCGAATCAATCAAGACCTTATTAACATCCATTGCGAGGAGGTCTCTCACGGTGCGAAGAATCAGGTCGAGGTCTGAATGAATTAAACTCGGAGCATGCCTGTTATCGGATTTATCCGAAATGGACTGCCAGAGCTTTGTGAGAAAGCTCATATCAGAACTGAATTCCTCATCAGTTTTTCCGTCACTTACGGTTCGAATGATATAACCGTGCCCTGCCCTGTTAAGGTCCTTTATGATATGTTTCAGCCGGTCTCTTTCATGGCGGTTTTCTATCTTTCTTGAAATACCGATATGCTTGACCGTCGGCATTAGGACAAGATATCGTCCCGGAAGGGAAATATAGGAAGTAAGGCGAGGACCTTTTGTCCCTATAGGGTCGCGCGCAACCTGAACCAAAACCTCCTGTCCGTTTTTTAGAAGGTCTTCGATCTGTACTCCTGATCTTTTTCGTCTGCCCGACTTTGTCTGCACTTCTTCATCGAGAATTTTACTATTCTCAATGTCGTCGTTGAAATCCGAATCCTCTGTTTCAAGAAATTCCCTGAATTCCTCCGTATCATCACAGATATCGTCAACATAGAGGAACCCTGCTTTCTCTGTGCCTATATCGACAAACGCCGCCTGCATTCCGGGCAATACCTTTGTCACTTTGCCCTTGTAGATATTGCCAACATATCCCCTGTCTTTGCTTCTCTCCACAAATATTTCAACAACATTGCTTTCTTCGAGGATTGCAAGACGTGTTTCATAATTTGTTGAATTTACAATAAACTGCTTACTCAAAATTAACGCTCCTTTGCTAAATCAAATATATTATTGTCTACAAAAATATGTATTATTCACATTGAAAAAGATATGGCAACAGATTTCGTTATTTTTGAAAAGGG
>CAZJVM010000167.1:0-1737 GCA_964549305.1 uncultured bacterium | reverse complement strand
CGGGACATCTACGGCGGCATTGTTGAATCTTTACTTCAGCAGGAAAAAAAATTAAGGCGGTTTGAGGAGGTTACGACGAGTTCTTGAAATTTAGTATCCCCTTTCAAAACGCCCCAAAATGGTCATTTAGAGAACAATATGGACTTTTTGCGAGTTCATCAAAGATTATAACACCACAATTTCGTGCTCCGGGTGGTATTTTCTAAGGCAGACAAAGCTCCTTGCAAAATGTGTGAAGTGGAAGGACTCTGACCCCATTTTTTTCATAGTCTCTATTGCCTTTGTGTACTTGATAAAATCGGGGGATAGAGGTTCTTTTCATAAAATAAAAGAGGGAAGGATTAATGTTTTTCTCACCGCTTTTACATTCAACCGCAAACATCGGTCTGCCTTCTCTTAAAACAACAAAATCGACTTCCCGTTTGTCGGTATCTCTTATAAAACGAAGATCCATGCGAAAACCTTGTGTGTCTTCCATGAAATGACAATATTTTAGCAGTTGAGAAGCCACAAAATTTTCAAACCTCGATCCGGGATCTGGAACAATGGACCAGTCCCACAAATACAGTTTCTGCTCTTTTTTCACAGCGCGTATTTTAGGAGACCCATACGGGGGAATACGATAGCAATAATACATTCTTTCAAATATCTTCAGCCAGCGCTCCACGGTCTCATGTGATACCTGCAATAGTTCCTTTATTTTTTTTATTGAAAGGGGAGCACCAACCCGGTTGGGAAGCTCTTCTGCCAGCAATTCAAGAAGGCTTATCTCTTTAATGTTTTCAAGATCGCGGATATCGTCGTAAATAACCCTCTGGAGTCTCTCCCTTTGCCATCTTCTCCAAAATTTTTCATCCGCTCTTAAAAAAGGTTCGGGAAAACCTCCGAATTTTAGCAGAACCTGGAAATCGCTCTCTGACGGATTGTTATTAAACTCCCGAATTGAAAAGGGGTGAAGCCGGTAGTAATGGTATCTTCCCTGAAGGGAGTCTCCGCCCTTGCTGTAGAAATCCAATCTCGCCGAGCCGGTGATGAGAAAAGAAACATCTGATTTTTTGGTATCGAAGAAACCCTTGACAAGATTACGCCATCTGGAAAATTTGTGAATCTCGTCCAATACGATAATGCCTTCATTCGGGGGCAATTCTCCTCTCAGCAACGATGAGCGGGTCAAAATGTTATCCCAGTTCAGGTAGGCGGGATGTTTTTCATCGGGTTCGGAAAGAAATGTTAAAGCAAACGTTGTCTTGCCAACCTGCCTGGGGCCGCCGACAAAGACCATTTTGTTATCGAGGTCTTCATCAACCGAATCGTTGATATATCGTTTATATATTCTAATCATGGTAAAATCACTATAACACGACTTCACTCATGAGTAAAGTAGACTGCGCATGATTTTAGCAATATATCTAAAATCCTGTGGTATTTGTTCCAACAGATCTTGTAGTTTTTTTGACATCGCACCCTTTGCGGCCTGAAATCTTTCATCATTCCTTGCAAAGTGCGGCGAAGCAAGCAATAAATCATCTGCGGACTCCATGATAAAGGATGCTGTCAAATTACCTCCGATAGCTATTCTATTCGAATCTAATAAGGAAAAGATGAGTGATACAACAGTGGAAACGGCAAAGTTGAAGAATTTACTTCCGAAGAAGCGGTAAACTGCCTATGCGGAGCGCATACAATGTATCCACCCCTCATCCGCCATTTTTGTCAGATCACCGCTACCGGTATATA
>CAZJVM010000166.1:0-1763 GCA_964549305.1 uncultured bacterium | reverse complement strand
CTCGAGCTTTCAGAATTCATAAAGGAGAGAAAAGCCACATTCTTCACCGATACGATATGGATACCCTACTCTCATATTATGCCTGAGATGAAGCTGAAACGCGCGTTCTTTTCAATACGCTCATTCGGATGTCTCGGATTCGCCCTTCCTTCGGCAATAGGCGCGGCATTCGCCCAGAAGGACAGAAAAATCATCAGTCTTTCGGGAGACGGAGGATTTATGTTCAATTGTCAGGATTTATCAACTGCGGCGAATTACCGGCTGAAAAATTTCGTTCAGATTGTCCTCAACAACAATGGTTATTCCTCCCTTAATTACCTTGCGAATATGAAATACAAAAAGCAGGATGATTATTATATGTGGAATAAAATAGATTTTACGGGATTCGCGAAATCCATGGGGATAAAACCGCTTGAAATCAAATCTTCATCGAATATAAAAAGCGTTCTTAAAAAAGTTTTTTCGCAAGACGGTCCCCATCTGATAAATGTCATCACAAAGGAGAAAGGTGTTTAAATAACTTCATTTTTACAGGGAGTCAGATTGAAAAATTTCAAATTTGACGACACAGCAGAAAATCTTCTTCAACGCATTCTTGCCATTTGGCCATCTATTGTCCGCGACTCGTGGAAAGAAAAGATTCTTTCCTACACAAAGCTAATCGCCTACGAATCTGATAAAGACACCATCACGGAAGATATACTTTTTAAAGGCGCAGTGCGCGCCCTTCCGAAATCATATGAACCGCTTCTTCTTCGCGTAAAAGCGCCCGAAGAATTCGAGCGGAAAAAACAGTCGCAGGAAAAAGTTGACGAGAGCAAATGGCTGATTGAAGTAAAGAGGTGGAAGAGAGACGATGACCCGTCAGAGCCAAAACCTGTAAAAGCGCCTTCAGAGCAGAAGATTCTCGCTATTCTCACAAGTCCCCGTAAGGGAGGCAATACGGAAATACTGCTCGATACATTCCTTGACGGCGCGAAATCACAGGGCGCTAACATTGAAAAATTCTTTCTTCAGAATATGAAAATATCTCCCTGTGTCGGGTGTATGAAGTGCAAGGAAAAAGACATTCCCGAATTATGCGTATTAAAAGATGATATGTCTCAGATTTATTCATCATTCATAAACGCCGACAGCGTTGTCCTCGGTTTTCCCATTTACACCGGCAGGGAATGTTCCATAACTTCCGTTTTTTTTGACCGCCTCGACGCCCTTCGCTCACCCCTTCACTTTCCCAAACTGAAAGACCTTAAACGGGGCGCAATCATAGGCACGTGGGGATGGCCAAGCAACGATGCCTACAACCATATCATCGAATTTCAGGTTATACTCCTAAAACTCTTTCAGGTTATAACAACGGAGATAATCAGCGCCTGCGGTTTCTGGGGTGAATACTACAAAAAGGGAATAATCAAAAAGGATGAAAAAGGCCTTGCAATGGCTTATGATGCGGGAAAAGAATTTGTAACACCTAAATAAAAGAAACTATTGGAGGAAAAATAAAGACCGTATGCTGCATATACGCTGACAACTGCAAGCTAACAGTCATTCCACGACTTGATCGGGGAATCTGCACAACATAGTCATCCCACGACTTGTTCGGGGGATTTAAAACACGCAGTCATCCCACGACTTGATCGGGGGATCTGAAACACGCAGTCATTCCACGACTTGTTCGGGGGATCTAAAACACGCAGTCATCCCACGACTTGCTCGGGGGATCCAGTTGGTAGTGTTTCCTGGATACTCCGGTGACTCCCAGC
>CAZJVM010000165.1:0-1783 GCA_964549305.1 uncultured bacterium | reverse complement strand
GCAACCTTGAAGTTGCAGAAAAAAAATAAAGAAAAGAAAAACGAAGGTAAGAGTTTTTTTCATAATCTTTCTACCTTTTTTATGGTTTGCTTCATTATTTGAATATATTGAATTTAATAATTTTTCAACCTGCAGAAAAATAAATATTTGAATTTACCGGTTTCATTTGTGCAAATAATATGCCAACAATCAGTATCTATGAATGAAATTCATAATAACGCAAAAAATCAACGACGCTTTGCGGGAATTGAAATCCCCCCTGAATTGAAACCTTCGCATTTCTTTAATCTCTATCTTGCCACTCTCGCAATTGCCGTTATAGCAGGAGTAACGGGAATTCTTCAGCCCGCTTTTTTAAAAGATGTGATCAATATTCCCAAAGAGCAGGCAGGCACTATAAATTCGGGCCTGCAAAATATGAGCGCCATTGCAACACTCCTCTTTGTGGGGATATCGGGAATTCTTTCAGACAGGATTGGAAGGATAATTCCTGCATCAATAGGATTGCTGATTGCCGGAACTTTTTTCATAATATTCGGACACGCAAAGGAGATATCCCTTTTCTTCGGAATCACACATATGGAAGGCCAGATTGGCGTAACCTATATTATCCGCTTCATTTTAGGAATCGGACTTGTCCTCTCGTGGCCTCAGTTTACGACTTTGGTTGCAGACTATACCTATGAAAAGGACCGCGGCAAGGCAATGGCAATCAACGGTACGATGATGGCAATCGGTTCGATTATTGTTTTCGGAGTGCTTGCACAGATTGCAAGAAAAGCGGGACTGATGACGGTCTTCTACATTGCAGGCCTTCTCAATTTTGTCGCTCTTTTAATTACCCGCACAGGGCTTGTAGAAAGAATGCCCGAGGGAAAAGCTGAAAAAGCCGGTTTCAGGGAAATATACAGAATTGTGAAGAAAAGCCCCTCCCTTAAAGCAACCTACTTGTCCACATTAATAGCAAGAATGGATATAGGTTTTATAACTATTTTCTTTATAGTTTGGCTTGTATATGCAGGTGAAAAAGCAGGGATGAGCTCAGTGGAGGCAACTGCCCGGGGAAGCGTTGCGATGATTGTAATGTCCGTGGCAAGTCTTCTGGCATTTCCTCTTATAGGTTACCTTCTTGATAAGTGGGGCAGGGTGCAGGTGCTGATTTCATCCCTTGTCACGGGAGGACTCGGATTGATATTTATGGCGCTTACTGAAGACCCCTTTTCGCCCCTGATGAATATATTTGTGCCCCTTGTTGCTCTCGGATTTGCAGGCAACACTGTCGCGGGACTTACTCTCACATCGGATGTGTCGCCGAAAAAATATCTCGGAAGCGTACTTGGCGGACTCAACACGATGATGCCCCTTGGATTGGTATTTGTTCAGCTTGGAGGATTTCTCCTCGATGAATTCGGCTATTGGGCGCCATTCCTGATGAAAGGGCTAATGGACTTTGTATGTGTCGGCTACATACTGATTTTTAGAAAAAGCATTATGCAGGAAAAACACGGCACAAAGGAATAAACTAACTTTTTTGACAAATTAGAAAGATTGAGTAAAAAGACAATCTTATGGATATAATATCACACGGACTTTGGGGCGGAATCGGTTTTCTTAAAAACGGGCGAAAAAGCTTCTGGATTTCCTTTGTAATAGGAATGGCGCCTGATTTGCTCGCTTTCGGCATCTATTTTATCGGCACACTCGCAGGCATTCATCCGCGCCGCAATTTCGCAGGAAGCCGCCCCGACATATCCACACTGCCTAAATATGTTTTTACGCTTTA
>CAZJVM010000164.1:0-1821 GCA_964549305.1 uncultured bacterium | reverse complement strand
TTATCAGAGAAAATCAAATGGTGTTAAAGAATAATAGGACGGACAAGATATTAATACATTGTTTAATGTGATAATGATGTAACAGATAATCAAATGAAAGAGAGGTAGTTGACATATTGGATTTAATAATAAGTAATCTGCGCATTCCCGTTGAAAGAGACGGGATAGGTGAATATATAAAAGCGGCGTCACTAAAATTGAATGTTACGGCAGATGAAATTCAGTTGAAAAAAATACTGAACAAGTCGCTTGATGCGCGAAACACAGAACAGTTCTATTACGATATTACGATAGTCGTTAGTGCTCCCGAAAACTTTGCCAACAAGGAAAACTTTCCTCTGTACACCGAAAAAAAAGAAGATGGCAAAAAACAAAAAAAAATTAAGGAGATGCCTGTCATAATAGGTTTTGGCCCTGCTGGAATGTTTGCCGCTCTTGAGTTCATAGATTATGGGATAAAACCTCTCATATTTGAAAGAGGTAAAAAGATAGAAGAGCGTACCGTTGATATACAAAGATTTATTCAGGGAAGAAAGCTTGATCCGGAATCAAATATCCAGTTTGGTGAAGGCGGTGCGGGATCATTTTCTGACGGGAAACTCTTTTCCAGAATAAAAAATTCGCCCTACGCAGACCGCGTGCTGGATACTTTTATTAAGTTCGGCGCGCCTCGGGAAATAAGGTATATGAGAAAACCTCATTTAGGCACTGACCTGTTGTGCAGGATAGTTAAGAATATAAGAAAATATATCACCGGGAGGGGTGCAAAAATACACTATGGCTCAAAAATGACGGATATCATTATATCAGACGGCAATGCCGCAGGAGTAGTTATAAACGGGAAGACGGAATATCATTCTTCAAATATCTACATTGCGCCCGGACATTCTGCCCGTGACACATTTAAGATGCTTCGCGATAAAGGCATCGCAGTTGAGAAGAAACCCCTTTTAGTCGGTATGAGAGTAGAACATCCTGCTGAAATTATTAATCTTATGCGGTACGGGGAGAAGTATAAGGATTTTCCGAATTTAGGGAATGCTGATTATTCTCTTACCTTTACTGACAGGAAGATAGGCAGGGGAGTTTATACTTTCTGTATGTGTCCGGGGGGTGAAGTTATAAACGCTTCCTCTGAAGAGGGACTTCTCGTTGTAAACGGGATGAGTTATTCGGGAAGGTCCTCTTCATTTTCGAATTCGGCAATAGTTGTAACCTGCCATACTGATGATTATGGTTCGGATGATTCCTTCGCGGGCATTGAATTTCAAAAAGAGATAGAGCGGAAGGCATTTGATGCGGGAGGAGGGAATTGGACGGTCCCCGCACAGAATCTGGCGGATTTTATGAGCGGAGAAATGTCTGTAGGATTAAATGAAAACTCCTGCAGAATGGGGACTAACCCGTCCAATATGTCCGGGCTTTTCCCTGCCTTTATTAATGAAGCGCTTTTATCGGCATTTAATAAATGGAAAGAGGATTATCCGCTCTTTGTTTCAGAGCATGGGATATTGTTAGGCGCGGAAACAAGGACATCATCACCTGTAAGGATTATGCGAAATGAAAAATATGAGTCAGTAAATATAAAAAATCTTTATCCTATGGGCGAAGGTTCAGGTTACGCGGGGGGTATAACAAGTTCTGCAATCGATGCAATAAAAGCAGTTGAATGCAGTTTAAAATAAAGAAAAACTACATTCGGCGGCGCTTCAATGAAGTTTTTTTTCGGGAATTAAGAAGGAGTTAATTAAAGCCGACGAGCGGATTTGAACCGCTGACCTGCTGATTACGAATCAGCTGCTCTACCAGCTGAGCTACGTC
>CAZJVM010000163.1:0-1867 GCA_964549305.1 uncultured bacterium | reverse complement strand
CAAATCTTGCAATAATCGATATAAGCAATCCGTCTGTTCCGGCACTCGTTGGTTCTATAGACACTACTCCATCTTTAAATGATTTCGCCCTTGATATGTTTTTAGACGGAAATACCGTTTATCTTGCCGACGATGAGAGGGGAATGCAGATAGTAGATGTAAGCAATCCCGTTTCACCTACACTTTTGGGAACCTATGATACTGCAACAAATAAAGCCAGCGATGTTCAGGTTTCAGGAAATTATGCATATCTTGCAAACTGGGGCGCAGGACTTTTGATTATAGATATCAGCGATACTTCAAACCCGGTCCTTCGCCAGTCATATCATTTTCAGGCGGGTTATTACTACGGTTTGTTTGTTGAAGGTAATGAAGCTTACATAGCAGGAGGTGATGACGGTTTCTTTATCCTTGATGTTAGCAATCCAGCAACTTCCAATCCATCATTAGTGGGCAGTCTTTATGATACTGTAGGCAAAGCGAAGAATATTTTTGTTTCCGGTGATTTAATCTACATAGCAGACGGTACCGCCGGGATTCAGATATTACAGAGGACGACTTCAAGTTCTGAAGATTTCCCTGACCTTAAAGTTACAACACCAAAGGGTGTGAGACGTGTAAAAAGAGGAACAAAAGCAGGAATAAAAGCAACTGTCAAAAATATCGGCACTGCTGATAGTCCTGCGTCAAAAGTAAGTTTTTATATTTCAAAAAATAAAAAACAGAAAATTAAAGGCAGTGATTTCCTTCTTAAGAAAAGCAGGGTCGGTGCATTAAGTGCCGGCAAAGGGAAAACCATCTCATTTAAAGTTAAAGTTTCGAAGAAATTAAAGAAAAGAAAATATTATATTAAGGCATTCTGCGACAGTGATGAGAGTGTTACCGAGTCAGACGAGACCAACAACATAAAGGTTTCAAAAAAGGTAAAGGTTAAGTAATCAACCTTACCCTTTTTTATTTCCCGAATAGTTTTTTATAATATGTATTTGCAGTGAGGAAAACCGCCGCGGGATTATGTCCCGTAACCCTGTCTTTTACCACAACGGTAGATGCGGGCGCTTTGGAATGCATCGAGAAAAGCGCGTCGTGCCCTATGCAAAGTCCCATTATGAAGTTCAGGTCTGTCTTGTATCTGTTGCAGAATTCCGCCTGTGCAATGGGGTTGCAGATTGCTTCGAAATTGCCGGGTCGAATTTTATCATCTTCGGAAATGTCCGCCTTTGTTTTATCAAATGAACCGGTTTTACAGCAGGCGCTTAAAACCTCAAATCCGTGATTTTCGAAAAGCTTTGCGAGGAGTGCGGATTCCTCCATCAATCCCACGCAGGTGGCAATGCCGATTCGTTTGGCCTTATAGATTTTTGCAAACTCCAGAGCTTCCTGTACGCGTGTCCATTTGCAATAACCCTCGCTTTCCACTTTCGCTGCGGCTTTAAAAATCCTCTTAATCTTTCCTTTTGATTTGTATTTGGACAGTGATGATTCAAGAATGTCATTTTCCGTGCACGAGGGGCAATCCTTTGGGAATTTACCATTTCCCTTAAAGCATCCCTGTGAAAGTTTTTTATTACCGCAGGTCAAGGCGCATTTGGGGACTGGCATATTTATCTCCTTCTGTTATTTGTAGAAGAGCGTATCCTAAAAACATAAAGTTTTCATAGCATATCTTTAATCAATTTGCTTGGCAGAAAATTCATTTCAGGCTTGACAATAGGAATAATAATACCATAATATATGTTAATATTAACATAATAAATGGTATATAAAATGTTTGAATCATTATTCGGGAATCCTGTAATTGAAAAAATTTTCTTTACGCTCAATCTTTTTGAAGAGTGTTATGCTTATGAATTATCCAAAACATTTG
>CAZJVM010000162.1:0-1894 GCA_964549305.1 uncultured bacterium | reverse complement strand
AATCCTACTTTACGGGCAGATAGTTTAATTTTATTTAAAAATGGCATAGACTGAATTTTATTGCCATTTGTCTTAAAAATGCAAATAGATTTTAAGGCAAAATCATCTCATTTTTTGAATCATAACTTGTTGACATAAATAATAACATCTTGATACAAATTATAAAATAGTAATAAAATAGTGTTAAATTCCACCTCTTCACTTTTTTTGGAGGCGTTATAATGACTTTATCGTTCAAAGCAAAAACCTTTTGTTGTTTTGCAGTGGCAGTTTCGATTTTCTTTTTCCTTCCAACGCTTTTTCCCCAAGTTTCAAATGCGGCAAATACTTCCGAAATCGAATTTTCGAAAGCTCTTCTCGCTTTTGATGAAGGGGATTATGGAAGGGCGGTGGTAAATTTTGAAAAGGGGTTGGAAGGCGACCCCGAGAATGTTGCTATGCTTGTTAAACTTGGACAGACGTACAATCTGTTGAAGGAATTTGATGAGGCCATCGATGTGCTTGAAAAAGCGCTCAAAAATTCTCCCGATAACCCAACTGCCCTCTATGAAAAAGGTGTAGCGCATTTCAATACCGGCGATTACGCCGATGCTTTCAAAGAGTTTGAGTCAGTGCGCAAAGCATTTCCTTCCGACGGAAGAATTCCTTATTATCAGGGACTTGTCCGGTTTAGAGAGGATGAATTCAAAAAGGCCATAGATTTGTTAGAAGAAGCGGAAAAAATAGATAAATCGGTCAAAGCGGCATCGGACTACTATTTGGGGGTGTCCTATTATCGTCTCCAGAAATATTCTGAGGCGCGGCCTTATTTCAAATCGGTGGAGAACGATATTCCGGATACAAAAAAAGGCGAATCTGCAAAAAAATTCGTTTCCGCCATTGATGCCAGGATTAAATCCGCGAGACCGTGGTCGCTTTTTGCCGACCTGAGCTGGCAGTATGATGACAATGTGACTCTCAAACCGTCGGAGTCAGTAACAGGCGTGAGGATTTCCGGAAGAGGCGACTGGAAGGGAGTATTTTTTCTTGGCGGTTCATACAGATTTATCAATACTGATAATTTTCAGGCAACGGGTCGTTATTCTTTCTATCAGTCGGTACACAGGGAATTGCGCGAGTACAATATTACGGGAAATCAGCTTGGTGTGAATTTTTCCTACCGTTTGGCAAATCCTCTGAAGTTTAACCTGATGTACAGTTTCAATTACTATGAATTGGATGAGACGAGATATCTCGAAGCTCATTCACTTATGCCGTCAATTACCTGGGTTCAGAATGACAAGGCAATGCTTCAGGTCTTTTTCAAGTATCAGGACAAGGATTATCTGCAGGATGAAAGGGATGTGCCCTTCGAGCGAGACGCGGTTAACTATACCTGGGGTCTTTCGCAATATATCTTTTTTATGAAGAACAATGCGTATTTAAAACTTTATTATATACAGGACAAGGATAATGCAAGAGGCAGTGACTGGGATTACAACGGACAGGAGGTCGGCAGTGCAATCCACATCCCTCTGCCCCTTGATATAGCATTTGACGGTAGCTTCGGATATACGAGGAGAATTTACGAGCACATCAATTCTATTTCCATAATCGACAAAAGAAGGCGGGACAAGGAATATGACTGGTCTATCGAGTTTACCAAGAAACTGAATAAAAACTTGAGTCTCTCCTTCAAGTTCAACCGTATAGTTGATGACTCAAATACGGGGCTTTATAACTATGACAGGGAAATAACTTCGTTCAATTTAAAGGCAAGATTTTAGTATGTGGGATTTACTCCTTGATAGAGATGAAAAATAACAATAATTTATAAATTAGGGGTAAGAAAATGAAAATCAAGATTTCAGGTATACTCTTCTTCTTTATTTCGACTTTTTTACTGTTTCTTTTT
>CAZJVM010000161.1:0-1904 GCA_964549305.1 uncultured bacterium | reverse complement strand
AGTTTCGTCATCTTCCATCTTTGTCAGGAATTTTTCTGCTATCTTGCTTATGGCAGATAACTGCTTTTCATATCTCGAGCAGAACTTGCACATCATAAGGTGAAGTCGAAGAGCGATTCTCGTGGTGAGTGGAAGTTTTTTTTCCATTGAATCTGAAATGAGTTTTGTAACCTCTTTACACTTTAGCATTTCAATCACTTCCTTTTCCGCAAAACCAGTTTGTCTCGAGGCATTTCCTCAGCTTCTGCCTCGCCCGATGCATTATCACCCATAGATTTGTCGAAGAAATATCAAGTTCCTTACAGATATCATCACTCGTCACGCCTTCAACTTCCCGCAGAATAAAGGCGTTTGCAATGCGAGGGGGGAGGGCGCTTACGCATTTGTGGAATACTTTCCAGAATTGTTTGTTTTCAATGGAGTCGTCAGGGCTTTTTAACCATTTTGAAGGTCCGTTACTCCACATTCCTTTTTGATTGAATGATTCATCGGAGGCTTTTTCAAGTTCTTCGATTTCATCGTGGAGAGATTCACGACTCGATTTTCTGAAATAGTCGATAATCTTGTGCTTCAGAATGCCAACAAGCCAGGTTTTTTCTGTGGATTTGCCCTCAAATGTTTTACGCGATTTGAGCGCGGCAAGAAAGGTCTCCTGAAGGATATCCTCGGTGAGCGACGGGTCTTTAAGCTTGAGGATAGCATACCGGTAAAGGTAATCGCCGTATTTTTCCACCCATTCGGCGGGTTTTGATGCAGATGAATGCGAATTGTCGCCTTCCCGCATATTTTTGTCTGCTCCTATTTTTTTATTCCCGTAAGCACGCCCGTTTGCCTGTACGGTCCGCTGATTTTTTCGAGAAGATTATATTTTATTTCCGAGAATCCCGTGTCGGACATCCACTGTGTCATCTCCGCGCGGGAACGCGATTCACCGTCCTTTGACCTCAATACCATCAGAAGTGAAAAGAGCGCGGGGAAAACTGGACCTGAACGGTCGTCAGAAATTACGCATTCTGTCAATATGAGTTTTCCTCCCTGAGGGAGGTAGTCATAAGCTTTCTGAAGCATTACTCTGCATTCATTTTCCGCGTAACCGTCGAGTATGCCTGAAATCAGAACGCAGTCACCGCCTTCGGGAAAGGGGTTTTTAAGGATGTCGCCGGGATGTATTGTTACGCGGTCGCCCACATTGTGCTCTGCTATTATATCTTTTGCCACGTCGAGAACAAAGGCGCGGTCAAAGACTATGCATTTGAGATTTGGATTATTTTTAGCCGCTTCAACGGAAAATATTCCCGTACCTCCGCCCGCGTCTATCATAAGTTTTACATCGGAGAGGTCTGTCTCCACGGCAAAATCCTTTGCAGGTTCCTGACTGTAATTGTGCTGTGCCATCATCGCGCGGCGCGCAAACTCTTTGTTGGAAGCAACGGCATCGATTATATCCCCGTCCTTGCCTTCCACTGCCTTGTGGTATCTGTCTTCTTTTATCATATCCTCAATATTGGCAAAAGCAGAGTAGAGGAAATTGTTTCTGGCGTTTATATAATAACCGAAATAGTCAGGTTTGCCTTCCACGAGATACTGCTCTGACAATTCCGTGTTGCTGTATTTGCCTTCTTTTTTGTTGAGCAGTTTCATTGACACGCATACATCGAGAAGTCGCTCGAGCGTTCTTTCGGGCACATCGATTGCCGATGATATTTCTGCCGCGGATTTTTCGGAATTTGAAAGCACTGTGAATATGTTAAATTTCACTGCCGCAAAGAGAGTTTTCGAGATTAGAAAACCATCGCACATTTCAATTAGTACATCCTGATTGCTCATAGATAATGTTCCTTATTTTGTTTTGAATTTTTTTACGCATCATAAGAAATGTTTTTATACTATGCAAATGAAAAGGG
>CAZJVM010000160.1:0-1908 GCA_964549305.1 uncultured bacterium | reverse complement strand
TCATTCGTGGACTGAGGTATTCATACCGGAAAGGGGATGGGTATATCTTGATGCTACGCCTCCCTTGTCAGTCAGACAACCGGTAAAATCCTTTTTATCTACAATTGGGCTTTTTATAGATAATATCAAGATGTCATGGGGAAAGTATGTTGTGGGTTATGACCTTAATATGCAGTTTAAAGGCGCGCAGAAATTAAATTTAGGCGCGTCGAAATGGATGAGAAAGATTAAGGAGTTCAGAAAAAAATTTCTGCGGGGCTTGAGCTTTCAGGTAAATCCGGGATACGTTTTTCCCTTTTTGGTGATTTTGTTGATTGTTCTATCTCTCCTTGCTTTCAGGAAAGTAAAATTTAAAAAGGCAAAAAAAACATCGATTGCCTTTTATGACGATTTGATAAAAATATTCCGGAAAAGCGGCTATCTTAAACCCGATTGTCTTACAGGTTACGAATTCATAAATTCAATTGAAGGATTGAATGATGTAGTGGTTAGTGAAAGCAGGGAACTTGTAGATATGTTCTACAGAATCCGATACGGGCAGAAAACAATTTCTGAAAAAGATAATCTCGCTGTGGGCGCCAAATTAAAAAGAATTGAAAAAATAATGAAGGATTTGGGATAATCGTTCCTGAATCAGAAAATATCCTTGTTCTCCTGCACCCAGTTTATAATCTTCCTGACGCCTTCTTCGGGAGTGATTTCCGGTTTCCATCCGAGGATTTTGTTTATTTTGCCGGTATTTGAAATATATACCTTCTGGTCGCTTGGGCGCCAGTCGCTGTATGAAAGATTGCTTCTTTTTCCCGTTTCCTTCTCTATTATATCCAAAAGCTCGAGAAGAGACATAGTATTGTCGGCGCCTCCGCCCGTGTTGAATACTCCGTGATGAATGTCGCTCTCCAGAAAAGCGTCATATGCCCTTACAAGGTCCGTCGCGAATAGAACGTCGCGCACCTGCTTGCCATCGCCGTAAATGGTAATGTCCTTGCCCATAAGCGTTGCTATGGAAAACCACGCGACCCATCCCTGGTCTTCCACTCCAAACTGTCTCGTACCGTATATGCAGGACATTCTGAATACCCCTGTCCTGATGCCGTATTGATAGGAGTAATCCTGAACATAGAGGTCGCCGGTAAGTTTCGAGCATCCGTAGGGAGTATGTTCACAAAGGTCTATGGAGAAATCCTCGGAGATGCCTTTCTTGTCTTTCCCCGTGAAAGAATATCTTGTTTCCAGTTCTTCAACTTCGAGATGGTTTACATTGTGGCCGTACACCTTGTTTGTGGAACAATAAACGACTGAAGGTTTTTTAGGGCTTTTCCTTGCCGCTTCGAGCATCGTGAATGTGCCCAGGGCGTTTACTGAAAAATCCGGTTCAGGATTGACTACGGATGTTGTTACGGCGGTTTGCGCGGCAGTATGGAGTATCGCGGAAGCGTCCGCGGCAAGTTTCGTTATAAGCCCGGCATCTCTTACGTCTCCCTTTATGAGCTTTATACCCTTAATCTTTTCAAGGCGTTTCCAGTTGTAGTCGGCATTCTTGTCGCTTTTCCCGAGAAGCTGAGCTCTTGAAAGATTGTCAAGCACTACGACATCGCGCCCCTTTGAAACATAATACTCAGCGCAATGACTCCCTATGAAACCTGCACCGCCTGTAATCAATACATATCCGTCCATAAAGACCTCCTTTATGCAAACTTAAAAAATGTTGCTGAAACTGATATCACATCGAATTAAATATGAAAATTCTTAAGTGATAAAAATCCCGATTTTTTGAACTTATCAACATTCTCGTCAAGGTTGTTCTTTTGTCATTTTCCGGTTTTTATTCGAGCTTCATCATCCGTTACCACACATTGTCATTATCTGGAGCGACCGGATAATCCGGTACAAATTATATGAAAGTAG
>CAZJVM010000159.1:0-1927 GCA_964549305.1 uncultured bacterium | reverse complement strand
CCCTACATTAATTATTGCTTTATGATATTATTTCGCGGGTCTTTCATATTTGAAAAGGCATACCGCGGCGCCGTCCGCCTGCGCGCAAAGTATATCGCCCTTTGTGCCCGGGAATGCCGCTTTCGTCGCGGCAACATCCATTTCGCAGATTACGTGACAGGGTTTGTCAAAGCCGAATTCCTTTGCCATACCGAGTACGGGACAGACTCTCTGCACTTCGAGCACCGCGTCCATTCCCTTGTTGGAAATGTCAATGACTGCCATATCCATTCCAATCTTCTTATAAAGTTCGATGCCTTTCGTAAAACCTTCGGCAAGAGTGTTGTTTTCAATCATGGGACCCATATTCTTTTTCTGTCTTTCCGGATATCCTTCAAAAAGAGTATCCCACGCCTTCTGGTCGCCTTCGGCGTCTGCAATCTTCTTGTATGTTTCAAATTTTTTTCTGAACATCTCAAGCGCCTGATTTGCATTTTCCGACATATTCAATCTCCTTATATTAAATTCCCAAATCTATGGATATTCTTATTACCTATTTTTTTTCTTAAAACAAATGTTTTTTACAGAGTCACCTAAAGTTTGCGCCTTCTGCCCTTTTCTTTATTTTTTAATGAAAAAGATGTAGTAAGTGAATACTTTAAATAATGAAATCACCGGAACAGGTATGAACGGAAAAAAATCGAAAAAAGCCGTGATTGCAATGAGCGGAGGCGTTGACAGTTCCGTGGCGGCATATCTTTTAAAAGAGGAAGGGTATGAAGTCATAGGTATCTCCCTTCAGCTTTATGACCAAACCTGCTACACAGGAAAGGATTTCGGCACCTGTTGTTCGATTTCAGATATAACGGATGCCCGCAGAGTCGCGGCAAAACTCGATATCCCCTTTTATGTGGCAAACTTCGAAAAGGAATTCAGGAAGGAAGTGATAGACATTTTTCTCGACGAATACTTCAAAGGGCGCACTCCCAATCCCTGCATTCTCTGCAACAGGAAAATTAAATTCAAATATCTTCTTCGCCGCGCAGAGGAAATCGGAGCGTCATATCTTGCAACTGGGCATTACGCTAAGATAGTCAAAGAAGAAGAGAGCGGAGAATATTTGCTTAAAAAAGGCATCGATTCATCAAAAGATCAGTCATATTTTCTCGCGGGAATAAATCAGGAAATTCTCGCTAAACTTCTGTTCCCCGTGGGAAACCTTAAAAAAGAAGAAGTGAGAAAAATTGCCAGAAGAGCAAAACTTCCCGTGTGGGAAAAAAGGGAAAGTCAGGAAATATGCTTTGTGCCGTCGAATAATTACAGAGAATTTCTCCGGGCGGAAAAACCGGAATCTACCGGCATAGGCGGAAATTTTGTAGATACAGAGGGCAATATAATAGGCAGTCACAAGGGTATAGAAAATTTTACAATAGGACAAAGGCGGGGACTTGGCGTCGCCGCAGGCAAACCGCTTTATGTAACTTCCATAGATATGGGGAAAAAGGAAGTTGCCCTCGGCGAGATTGAGAATCTTATGAAAAGGCGCCTCACCGTGACAAATCTTCTGTGGCACGGCAAAGGGCAAAGACCTTCGAAAGGAAATCGCACAGAAATAAAATTCCGTTACAGAAGCAGGATCGCGCGGGCAAAGATTTTGTCCGTTGACGATGAAAAACTTGTCGCCCAATTCGATGTGGCTCAAAAGGCGCTTACTCCCGGACAGGAAGCGGTATTTTACAACGGAGATATTGTCCTCGGCGCGGGAACGATTGAAAAAGCGGAATGAAAAGCTACAGTTTTCAAAGAAATAATCACTACGAAACACAAGCAGAACAGGTCAGGAAGATTAAAAAAATATCCACAGAGAGCACAGAGATTTAGGAATAAAGGGATTGTGACCTCTGTGGTTCAGCAGTAATTTTTTTTCAGGTAAATATGTTAAAGACAA
>CAZJVM010000158.1:0-2161 GCA_964549305.1 uncultured bacterium | reverse complement strand
AAATGGCACAAACCTTACATATGGGTATTTCTCGTGCGAAGCATGAAAATAGTCATCTTTTTATATTTTAAGGTTAAGGACCGGAAGACCCACTCGTTGTCTTTTACCTTCTCCATCAAAAAGCATCTTTTTCCTTCCCGCGACATCTCCTCTACCCCCTTTATGCTGTTTACTGTGGGCGGGAAGCGCCGCGCCGTGAGTTACCGTATGCTTGCCGAATTTTCCGGACAACTCATCAAGGGCGGAATAAATCCTTGCCGTCTTCTCTATCTTTGCCACATCGTCAAAAAGTGAATACTGGATATTCGAGTCAGGCACCAAAGACGCAAGGACAACTCCCGTCGAGCGGTAAAGTTTTCCCTTTCGGTAAAGATGACGAAAACCTTCCCTTAGAATATTCATAAGCTCAGAGGGATAAACAGACGGGCGGTTGAGTTTGAGCTCAACTGCAAAATCCCTGAAATTCTTCTCACGCAAAAAAAGCAGAAGGCGTCCTGCCGTAAGATGATGCCTTCGCGCCTTTATGCAGGCATTCTCGAGATTTTTCAAAAGTTGGGCAAAGACGAATTTTTCATCTGCAGACGCGGGAGTAAATGTCTTTGTCTTGCTTATCGACTGATAATCGCGCCTTTCCTCATCTGCCACGGGATAAACGCTTACGCCTCTAAGCTCATTCCATATCTCGAAAAAGGGCTTTGAAAGATTTTCTTTCACAAATTTCTCATCTCTGCGGGCAAAATCAAGCGCCCTGTCAATCCCGTATTTCCTGAGGAAAGCAGATGTGTTGGGACCAATCCCCCATACTTCCTCTATGGGAAGTTTAGCAAGATAATGATGTATCATCTTTCCGGATATTACGGTAAGTCCCGCGGGTTTTTTATATTTTGACGCAATCTTGGCAAGCACCTTCGATATGCTTACTCCCGCGGAAACCGTAAACCCAAGTTCGTCGCATATTGTCTTTTGCGCCTTCGCGGCGATTTCGGCATAAGGTCCGTGATATTTTCTCCGCAACCCCGTAAGGTCAACAAATGCCTCGTCAATGGAATATTCCTCAACCAACGGGGAAAAACGCTTCAATATCTCAAATATCCTCACCGAGAAAAGACTGTATGTTTCGTAATCGGAAGGCAGTATCACCGCATCGGGACAGACCTTCTTTGCCTGATATACGGTCATACCCCGTTTCACACCGCGCGCCTTCGCCTCATAGCTTGCCGCGGCAACTATTCCCCTCTCCTTCCCCGTAATAACCGGCTTTCCCCTAAGGCGCGGATTTACCGCCTGCTCGCAGGAAGCAAAAAAGGCATCCGCATCGATGTGCATTATTCCCCTTGGCCAGGAATAGATTGAAAGAGGTTCGTCACGCATATTTTTAATTAATTTGGATTGGTTGATTTTTTTACTGAAAGATAAATATTCTCTCTCTGCTACGGATAATAAAAAGCTACTTATACTGCCTCACAACGGCAGTGACGACACCGCCAACTTTAAGCTCGCTTTTGGGTCTGATAGTCTTATACTTCGGGTTTGCCGCAACAAGAGATACGCTTCCTCCCCGCCTTTTCAGATATTTCATTGTCCACTGCCCGTCAACTTCCGCAATAACGATATCTCCGTTTCGCGGATTTTTCCCCTTATCCACTATCACCATATCTCCGGGGAGTATACCGGCACCTGACATAGAATCACCGGAGACCTTCAGGAGAAATGTTGCTTCGCGGTTGTTTATCAAAAGTTCATCAAGGGAAATATTGTCCGCCAACTCCTCCTCCGCGGGACTGGGAAAACCTGCCTCCACTGTGCCTAGAATTCTGAGGGGAGTTTTCATTGCAGTATGGGGAATCAGTCTTCCTTTTGCGTCCTTTTTCAAAACTTTCATATCCTCGAGCTTTCCCACAAATTTTGAAACGGCGTTTTTTGACCTCATCCCCGTCATTTCGCCAATCTCTGAAAAACTCGGCATTCTTCCTTCTCGCCTGTAAAAGCGGGATATCTTTGCAACTCTGGATTTGATTTTTTGCGAATCGGATGATTTTGCCATGACCACAATATAGGTGAACGATTGTTCACTGTCAAGAAAAAAATCATATTCGGGTACATATGAAACTTTTTACAATTTAACGACAAACTTTTAAAGAAATTCCCTTTAGATTTTAAA
>CAZJVM010000157.1:0-2163 GCA_964549305.1 uncultured bacterium | reverse complement strand
AGCTTATTCTAAACTTGAGCAATTTGATATTCAAATCAAGGAAAATCTTCTTAACCCAACTTCGACAAACAAAACAAAAAGGTTGTTTACTATCAATGTTTTGTCTACTTTCTCCCTAAACTTTCTACACTACATCTTTGAGGCTTGATGGATGTTTTTTCTATAACTCTTCTTAGAGGAGTCAACTTAATTTTAAGTCCTTTGTATATTAAATACTGCTTTGCAGTAGGCGTGGTAGATGTCCTAATATTAATTACATGATGATCCTCGCTATTCATTGTTGTGGTCACTCTCATATGAGTTGCCAGGATATCTCGAATACTTCCCCAGCTATAATTGATCCCTTGCATTCTCAATTTCTTTAAGATTCCAGCAAGTATGTGATATCCCAGCACGGTAATGTGCACATGAGCAATAGTCGGTTCATCGGTATGGTGAAAATTTGGTCTCATTCCAAGTGTGCCTTTCATTTTTTCAAAGCAATCCTCTATAGTAAGTAGAGACCGGTGTATCTTAGAGATATCTTCCGCCGCTAAATCTTTTCTGTTAGTTCGTAACACATACGTGCCAATACTTTTTTCTTTTATAATTGACTGTCCGTTTTTTTCAAACAATATCTTGATTACTTTGCCTTCTTTTTCTTCGATCTGAATATCGTAAAGATAACCAACGCCATAACGCTCTTTCATTCGTCCTATTCGTTCCATAATCTTTTCTGTTTTCTTTACCGTTCCTTTTTTGTATAGTCCGGACTTTATAGCGCTGAGTTCCTCTTCAAACTTTTTCATCTTTCGTGAAACAATTGCTTTTTCCTTAGCTTCTTTTGCTTCACTATGACATAAAAGGAAGACTTCTGTATCTGTTCTTACCATTTTAATTTTCAATATTGTTTTATCATCGGCCAAGCGAATCTTTTCTTCCTGCGCTTTGTCCCAAAAGGAATCTCCGTATGACCGCTTTCGTGATACGGCTACATATTTGTATTGCTTCTTTTTTATTAAGGCGAGATTGTCTTCAGTAGCTATACCTGCATCAATGACAATTGTTTTTTCGTGAGGAAACAACGCTCCCCCTTCCCTTCCTAATCCATCCAGGATATGTTCCAATGTCTTTGCCTCTGAAACATTGCCTTCCCATACCTTGCTTTGTTTGGGGAACCCATCTTCGTCAACGGTCAATGAGAGAGTTACCAGAGGGCAATCATTCCGCCTTTCTTTTGAATTGCCTCCAGGCTTTGCAATTTTACTCCCCCTCTTGCTTCCCTCAAAATAGGTATTAGTCAAATCATACAATATTATCGTCTCTTTCAAAGAAAAGGCAATTCGCGCTTTTTCACATAACCGATCTTCAATATGCTGATAGTTTTCCCATAATAATGCCGCTGTCCGATGTAATGCGGAGTCATAAACTTTAACATTAGAACTTAATAATTCTCCAACCCCGCTTGCCTCCTGAAGCCATCTAACGGTTTCTCGTTCACTTGCAGGATGAACCATCCTTCCTATAATAAGCATATAGGCATAGACAATCTGATTATCCGTAAAATTCAACTCTTGCAATATCTTTTTAAATCCATATTCATTCATTTGACTAAGCGCTACATGCTCGGCGCCTATTGTTTTTGCGTCGTTCGTAATTGCCGAGTTCAGATCAACTACTTCATACCGGGGCTCCTTCTGATCATCATTACCCTCATTTTTTTCTTGTTCTTTCTTGCGAGCTAACCGCTCTTTTCTTATAAGTTGCGCAAAATGATGGGCCGCGCTCTCGATTTGTGTATCTCCAGAAAATAAAAGGGGCTGGTTTTTGCTAAAAGACTCAATGGCATTGGCGAGTTGTTTCCATTTACTCTTGGGAATGGTTAGTGTGCCAAGGTTTAGAACAATGTTCTGTCTTGGTCCGACGGGAGTACGGATCGACTCTACTAACTGGTGCTGCGCATATTGTTTTTTTCCTTTTGATTTTTTATAGGTTTCTCGAATAAACATACTGGCAGGATATAGCAAAAAGCACACCTTGTCAAGCCATAATGTACGATTCAGACACTACAAATGGAAATCAAAAAATGATTATACTTATTTATCAATAAGTTATGGTCCTGTAAATGCTAAAAAAAGTCATTTTAGAACACTTTTCGGAGAGATTTTGTCGAAGTTGGGTTAA
>CAZJVM010000156.1:0-2180 GCA_964549305.1 uncultured bacterium | reverse complement strand
GGAAAATTATAGACTATCAGTTTTCCGTAATTCGGCATATCGCAACGCGCCGCCATCCAGGCAATCATATTGTTTTTTCTGCTCGGCGTGAAAGGTATCATAAGGATAAATTCCTCTTCGCTATCCTCCTCGGAAGCAAGCTTCATAATGGTGTAATAGGGCTTCATAATGCTCTCCCCCTTGTTAGACCCGCTTGAAGGTATCCTCCACAAGTCTTCCTTGTTGTAGAAAACCTGAGAGTCGCGCATATGATATGCTGAATACTTGAGCGCCTGAATAAGAAAAAGGTCGTGAGGGTAACGGATATGCTCCTTTATGTCTGCTGGCATCTCGTCAAAGGATTTGAAAGTTTCGGGAAAAATCTTTTTATAGACATTTATTATGGGGTCGTCATTATCCACGATATAAAAATTTACAGTACCGTTATAGGCATCCACTACAACCTTAACGGAGTTTCTGATATAATTGCCGTAACCCCTTGTGGGGTCCGAATAGGGATAATCCCCTGTAACTGTATATCCATCTGCCATCCAGAAAAGCCGCCCTTCATCGGAAATAACAATATAAGGGTCTGAATCAAACTGGATGAAAGGTGCAATCTTTCTTATTCTCGAACTGATTTCCCTGTTGAACATTATCCTGCTTTCGGGAGTCAAATCGTCCGCAAGGAGTATCTTAACTTCCCTGAACTTGAGGGCAAAGAGAAGTTTTCTCAGAAACCCTTTAACGCCTATGCCACCTTCCCCGCTGTAATTGGTATAGACATTTTTGTCTCCCGAAGGGTAATCGAACTCTTTGCTTTTCGTATTTACGAAGCAGTACCTGTTTGCAATTTCACCGTAATAGACTTCAGGTCTCGTTACCGTAAGAGAGCTTGAAGATTTGGGAGGTATATCCTTTATGAAAAGCTCGGGAAGTCCCTCCTTGCTCTTCTGATTTACCGGACCGAGGCAAATCCCGTATCCGTGTGTGTAGGTAAGGTGCTCGTTAATCCATATTCTGCTCGGCAGATTGGCATATGAAAGCTCGCGCAGTGAGAGGGCAACCTGCCTGTATTCTCCGTCAATCATATAACGGTCATTATCGACTCCCACAAAGTCGTAGTATGTCCTTATCTCCTGAAGTTGAGCAAAGGTCGAAAGAAGCGGTCCTTCATTCCAAAGCCGTATATTTTTTATGGTAAGCTTGTTTTTCTCTATGTCATCCTTAGTGAGATTCTCCGATGCGGGGAATGCCCTCTCCTCGACGGAATCTATGCCGTAGGCGGCATTGGTAAACTTTATGGCATAATCGATATATTCTTTTTCCTTGACCAGTTCATTGGGTGCAACCTGAAACCTTTGCATCAATTCTGGATATCCTTTGACGCCGGCAAAAAATACAATTGCCGTAATCGCCGCAAAAGCTATCAGCGCCTTATAGAAAGGAGTAAAAGCGTTTATAATGAAAACCACGCCCGTTGCGATGCACATAAAGGACATAACCTTGAGCAGGGGGAGAGTGGCGTTTATGTCAGCATAACCGGCACCGAAGATTACCCCTCTTTGGGAAAAAAGAAGTCCGTAGGAATCAAGGATAAACCTGTAAGCGAAAAGGAATGAAAACAATCCCGCAAGGATGAAGAAATGTTTTTTTGCCGATTCTGAAATCTTTACGCCCTTTTCGAGAATAAGTATATTTCTTCTCAAAAAATAGAGAGCGGCACTTATGACAAAAGAAAAAACAAGGGAAACGAATAACAATTCGTAAATCGACTTGATAAAAGGAAGCTCAAAAACATAAAAACTCACATCCCTGGAAAAGAGAGGGTCTTTTATATTGAAAGGAAGGGCGTTTACGTATTTGAGAAAAACTTCCCAGTTTGACGCGCCCCACGCGCTAAGCACATATGCCACAAAACCCGCGGCGATATACGCGAATTTGGATGCCTGCGAGGAATATTTCTCTATCTCCGGAAGTTCTACGATATTTCCCGATGTTACGGGTATCTCAAGTGGTTTCCTGCTTGCGGCAAAGTAGATGTTTATCGCGGCGATGATAAAAAAGGTCAGTGCCGCGACAATGCCCGCGCCGATTTTTGTCAAAAGGGTAATTTCGAAAATCTGCTCAAATCCCAATTCGGAAAACCAGAGATAATCAACGGAAAAGTCAACTATATTGAAAAAAAAAGGTATTATTAC
>CAZJVM010000155.1:0-2272 GCA_964549305.1 uncultured bacterium | reverse complement strand
ACGGAGTCGTCCTTTAACAAGGGTTGCAGGCAGTGCCATAATAATGTGGACAACTGATAACTTAAAAATATCCGATAAATTAATTTTGGAGCTGACAGGAACAACTGTCTGCTCCAATTTTTTTATTTTCAGATAATTAAATTAAAAGCATCTTGAGTAATATCGCACATTAAAAAGTGTGATAACGCACATATCATGTAAAATATTCCACTATATTCCTCCTATATTCTTAAATATAATAAAAAAATATTTTTTTGTAACGCTTTGAATTCATTGATTATATATTGATATTTTCTTTCAGCCCCCACTCTTTTGCCCTTTTGGCACGATTTATGCTTATTAGTCCCATTGAAGGGATGGAAAAAATGAATACTGTAAAAAAAATATTGCTCGTTGTATTATCTACGGCAATACTGATGTCTGTGGGGTTGAGCATTCCTTTTGCCCAAAACGATAAACAGACCAAAGCTGATGAAGTCCGTATCCAGAAGGGAAAAGAGCTAAGTAAATTTAAGCTCTTTCCTTTGACGCAAATTTATCAGCACGAGGAAGGAATGTGGTTGGATTCGCCCCGCGGTATTTTTTATGACGAAGCAAAAGGTGAGATTTACGTTGCCGATACGAGAAATAACCTTGTTGCCATATTTGACCGTGACGGTTATCCTCTCTTCAGCTTTGGCTACAACGGCGAACTTTTAGAACCCTCCGGTGTTATGACCGACAAGCGCGGAAGGATTTATGTCCTCACGGGCGCGCCCAAAGAGGTGAAAGTCTTCAATTACAGAGGCGAATTCATCCGGAAGTTTCCTTTTGACCATATTGATAACAGCGATGAAAGAATTACCGTTTCCGCGATGACTGCTGACGCAAATGGCAATCTCTATTTTGCCGAATCAAACGGTGACAAAAGGATAATGGTTTATGACATCGACTACAATCTTCTTAAAGTTTTCGGCACCGAGGGAAGAGGCGAGGGAGAGTTTCTGAACATAATGGGAATAGATGTTGATGATGATGGAAAAATATATGTCTCGGACGGTCTTGCAATTCCTGTGCAGGTCTTTGATAAAGACGGAAACTTCCTGAGAGGTTGGGGCGAGCATGCGACAGGTCCCCAGAATTTTTCGCTTCCGGGCGGAATTGCAGTAAGTAAGTCGGGCCTTGTAATGGTGCTTGATACGATAAGGCAGGATATAAAGTTTTTTACACTTGAAGGAAGATTTCTTGCCAACCACGGAGGTCTCGGGACAGAAGCAGGCGCAGTCGCATTTCCCATTGGAATCGATGCCGATGCGGCAGGAAGAGTTTATGTGACGGAAAAGGTTGGAAACAGATTTCAGATATTTGAAGCGCGAAAACCTACCAATGAAGAAGTTACCGAAAGAATGAGGATAATAAAGAAGAATGAAATAGCACGTGATTTGAGAGCGATGAATGTGACAGATATCAAAGCCAATTAACCCAAAACGGAGAAGGGGGGTGTTCCGGAGAATGATGAAGATGTCGAGAAGATTCAGATGCGATGAAACCCAAAGAAAGGGAGGAGAAACGATGAAGCGATTTGTTTTGTTCTTAGCGGTAGCAGGATTGGTTTTCGGTATTGGTACGGTAGCAACAGCAGGCGATTATCACGATGGAGCAAGTCTTATCTGTAATCAGTGTCACACAATGCACGCAAGCGCAGCACACGATTACGGCGCAACAAGCGGTGGTTTTAACTACACCCCTGCAGCAGGTCTCTTGAAAGGCGGCGGTGATGTAAATGACCTTTGCCTTGTTTGCCATGACAACGGAGTTGGACCTGACGTTATGGGTACGAATGACACAGGTTCAACCGAAAGGTCTGCAGGCGCACTTAACAAGGTAGGCGGAGCAGGAAGCTATGCCGAGTATATGGGTCACACCATAGGAAGCACGGCAACGGCGCCCGGCGGAACATTCAGCAATGCAAATGGTCTTGAATGTACTGACTGCCACCAGCAGCACGGTTACGATATGTCCGCAAAGGATGTCAACGGCAACACAGGAATTGACACTTACAGAAACCTCAATCCTGCAGGGTATGCCGGTATAGGCGTAAGCTATGCGGCAGGCACGAACGACCTGACAAAGGATGTATTTGAAACAGGTGTCGGCGTTCGCACGGTAGCAGGCGTAAACCTGAATGAACCCAATGCAACAAAATCCGCTTTTGGTGAAGTCTGCAAAAGCTGTCATAGCGATTTCCACGGTGATGTAGGCGGAACGGAAGTAGGCGGAAGCGCAAGTGGAG
>CAZJVM010000154.1:0-2359 GCA_964549305.1 uncultured bacterium | reverse complement strand
ATCAGAGTTATAATTTTAATATTGGATATTTGCTTTTTTATTCCCAAGAAGAAGGTCATTTTACCCTTTCTGGAAACTATTACAACACAGTCTCTTGATCGGGGAATCCAGTTGTTGATGTTTTCCGGCTCATCCGGTCAAGCCGGATGATGACAAAAAAAAGTGCCGGAAGAATTTTATTGTAGGTGCAGGTCTCCGTGCCTGCCCAATGTATTATTTTATATTATAAAAAAAATCTTTTTCTCTGTGAAATCTGTGGTTTAGAAAAGTTATGAATCTAAAGAGGGGATAGGAATATGAGAAAAAAATCTTTGGGAGGTTACGGAAAGTCGTGGGATTCGGAAGTTGAAGGTTTCGATGATTTTCAAAGCGTGGTGATTCCCAAAAAGCAGGAGATGCTTCAGACAATTGCGGAAATGATTCCTTTTGACGGCGATAAAAACCTGAGAATGCTTGAAATAGGCGCGGGAAACGGCGCGCTGACGCAACTGGCAACCGGGTATTTTCCGAAATCTTCCTATATCTTTTCCGATGCCTCGGAGGGAATGCTTGAGGAGGCAAAGAAGAGATTTGCGGGCAAAAAGGGCGCGCCTATGAAATTCGCAATTGCGGATTTCAACAAACCGAAATGGTTTTCTGATTTGGGAAAACGCAAGTTCGACACAATCATATCTTCATTATGCTTCCATTACATTGCCACAAAACGCAGACAGCCCTTTTTCAATGAGCTTTCACGATTGTTGAAAAAAGGCGGTGTTTTGATATATTCAACTGCCGTCGAGTCGCCCCATAAGATTATTCAGAAACAGATAGAAAAGAACCATCGGTTGTTTCTGAAACGCCGTTTTCAGGAAGTGATGAATATGACGGTAACCGATGCTGATATGGATAAGATGTACAAAGAGAAAAGGGGACGCCTCGGCGTTAACACGATGCACGCTGAAGATCATCTTCAACATTTGAAAAGGGCGGGCTTTTCAAAGTATGAACTTATCTGGCGCTTCAGGCATTATACTATTTTTATGGGTGTTAAGTAGAATTCGTTTTGGCTTCAGGCAACCCAGTAGAAGTGGTTAAAGAGAATAGTAAAGGCGCAAAGCATTAGGATGCTCAAATATAGAAAGATTCTGTAAAACGAATTATTTTTTAATGTCAGAGTAAGTACAATAAAGGCGGGAAATAATACGCTTGTATATCTTCCCATACTTTCAATTCGTGCAAAAGAGGCAATTAAAGTCAATGTTGCCCAAACAGAATAGCATATTCGGGGGCGCCGCCACGAATAAAGGCATAATATAAGGACAATTATAAAGAGAACAAAATAGAATAGCATTAAGGCCGGATAAAATCTTGTTGTCATATATTTTGCCGAAAGAAATGCGTCAAAATTTGTCACGATATATTGGAATGGCGAGCTTCCCTCACGCCCCGGCACATATTGCGCCGCAAGAAAAGCAAAAGGGTTACCAAAATGATAGGTAAGATAAATCATATAACTTGCCGGGCCTGTTATTCCAATTAGTAGATATAAAATATTCAGGCGAACCTTTTTCCAGTCAAAATCAATCTGCTCGAGATAGAGAATTAAAAGCGCGATTACAGTGATAAATCCTATAACACGTGTCCCTCCCGCAACTGCCGCAAAAACAGATGCAGGAATCCATTTCTTCTTTTCCCCGAAATAAAAGGCAGATACAACTGCAAAGAGAAAAAGCGATTCTGTGTACATTGCCCTGTAAAAAAGAGAAAAAGGATAAAGGGAAAAAAGAATTATGAGCTTTTTAGAAAATTCAGTTTCATAATAATTTTGCAATAGCTTGTAAAGAACAATAATCGCAAAAAGAAAACAAATATTCGATATGAGCAAACCACAGAGATAAGGGTCTGGGATGACCTTCATAAATAGAGCAATCAACCAGGGATAAAAAGGAAAATAAGCGGTATCTAACTGACCGTGGGAAGTTCCGGTAGTATTTGAATAACCCGTTAAAGCAATTTTGTGATACCAACTTGAATCCCATCTTGCCCAACCGTCAAGAAAAATATTGTCAGGATATGCCTGCCAGACCTGTGGACTTTCGCGCAACGGAAATAAGGGAATGCTGAAATATGCGAGAAGGTAGAGTCCGAACCAGCTGATTATGACAATCAGGATGGGAAATGAGTTAGCTTGTATAAAATCTGAAACCGAAACAAAAACGGATTTTTTATTTTGATTAGTCATTATTCTGTAAGATTTTATAGTAAAAAGACTGTTGTAAAAAGTAAATTTTTTGGAAAGTTTGTTTTTATCACGAAGTACAAATCGTTTCTTGAACTGCCCCCCAAAAATAGTACCATTGGTTATATTGGTCACGAT
>CAZJVM010000153.1:0-2399 GCA_964549305.1 uncultured bacterium | reverse complement strand
ATCTTTATATATCATCATCTTATACGAGAGCATATCCTCTTGTAGCGGCAAAAGGTAAAGGCGCCTTCATAACAGATATCGACGGCAACGAATTCCTGGATTTCGCTTCAGGAATCGGAGTCAATATCACAGGCCACTGCCACCCCGAAATCGTAAAAGCAATAAACAGGCAGTCAAAAGAGCTTATACACATATCAGGCACCGATTTTTATTACCCCTCACAGCTAAAGCTCGCGAAGAAGCTTGCATCCCTCGTGCCGGGAAATTTTCAGAAACGGGTTTTTTTCGGAAATTCAGGCGCCGAAGCCGTTGAAGCGGCATTGAAACTTTCGCGCCATCATACAAAGAGACAGCTCATCATCGGTTTTTTTGGCGCGTTTCACGGACGCACATTAGGCGCGCTATCATTAACCGCCAGCAAATCACTCCAGAAGAAAAACTTTTTTCCCCTTGTGCCCGGAATTCATCATATTCCCTACGCGCACTGCTATCGTTGCCCCGTTGGGCTGAAATATCCTACCTGCTGTCTTGCCTGCGTAAACTGGATAGAAGACGAGCTTTTTCAGCATACCGTTCCGCCGGAGGAAGTTGCCGCCATATTTGTCGAGCCCGTTCTTGGAGAAGGAGGTTATGTTGTTCCTCCCCCTGAATTTCTTCCCCGCTTGAAAAAGCTCTGCAAAAAATACGGGATACTTCTGGTTGCCGATGAAGTGCAGTCTGGATTCGGACGCACCGGAAAATTCCTTGCAAGCGAGCATTTTAACACTATCCCCGATATTGTAACCCTCGCAAAGGGTATTGCGTCAGGGCTTCCCCTTTCAGCGACAGTCGCATCGAAAAAAATTATGTCATGGCCTCCCGGAAGCCACGCGAGTACATTCGGAGGAAACCCTGTTGCCTGCGAAGCGTCTCTTGCCACAATAAAGCTTCTTGAAGAAAAGCTTATGGCAAATGCCGCAAAAGTCGGTGCCCATATAAAAAAGATTCTTCTCGAAATGAAAGCAAAACACCGACTGATAGGCGATGTGCGCGGTCTGGGCCTGATGACAGGAGTTGAGTTGGTAAAGGACAAAGTGAAAAAAACACGCGCCGTTTCAGAGAGGAAGAAAATTCTGAAGCAATGCTTTGAGAAAAGGCTGATAATTCTCGGATGCGGAATAAACTCCATCAGATTCATACCTCCCCTTACAATAACAAAAAAGGAAGCTGAAAGGGCATTGTCGATTTTCGATGATGTTCTATGCGAGGTTGAAAAGAAAAATTAGATTGGAGGGTTGAGAATGAAAAAGCACAATAACATCATAAACGGAAAACAATATGCTCCCCATAGCGGTGTGTACTTTGAAAACAGGAATCCTGCCGATACAAGCGACATTATCGGATGCTACGCGCGCTCAGACAGGGAAGATGTCAGTATTGCTGTAAAAGCCGCAAAAAAAGCTTACAAAAAATGGAAATTCCTTCCTGCTTCATCGAGAGGGAATATCATTTTGAATGCATTTCGCCTGCTCACGAAAAAAAAAGATATGCTTGCCCGCGTGGAAACAAGGGAAATGGGAAAAACTCTCGTTGAAACGCTGGGTGATGTGCAGGAAGCCATAGATACGGCATTTTATATGGCAGGAGAAGGAAGACGGCTTTTTGGAATAACGACACCTTCAGAGCTCAAAAATAAATCAGCATACACCGTAAAAGAGCCAGTTGGCGTTGCGGGAATCATTACTCCCTGGAATTTCCCCGCTGCTATACCCGCGTGGAAGATATTTCCCGCCCTTATATGCGGCAATACAATCATTTTTAAACCCGCCCCCGACACACCGGAAACCGCGCGCCTTTTCGTTGAATTACTTATTCAAGCAGGAGTGCCCGACGGAGTTGTCAATCTGGTTTACGGATACGGGAAGGAAACCGGTGAAGCGATACTTCAGCATCCTGATATTGACCTTATTTCATTTACCGGCTCATCGAAAACCGGAAGCAGAATAGCTCAGGAATGCGGACGGATGCTTAAAAGGTGCTCGCTCGAAATGGGAGGGAAAAACGGACAGGTGGTGCTTGCAGACGCGGATATTGACCTTGCCGTAGAAGGCGCTTTGTGGGGCGCATTTGCCACATCGGGACAGCGCTGTACGGCAACGAGCAGAATAATAGTGGAAAAAAAGATTCTTAAAAAATTCACTCAAAAATTTCTCGGGCGGACTTCCAGACTTCGCCCCGGGAACGGACTCGGGAAAAACACCGATATAGGTCCCATAATAAATAAAAACCAGCTAACGCGCATTGAGCATTATGTAAAAACGGGAATTGAAGTTGACAAGGCAAAACTTCTTTGCGGAGGGAAAAGAGCGGCAAAAGGAAATCTTAAAAAAGGATTTTTCTTCGAACCGACAATATTCGCC
>CAZJVM010000152.1:0-2484 GCA_964549305.1 uncultured bacterium | reverse complement strand
GAGTGCAGGAATAGAACAGGCAGTCCGACAAAAAAACATACTTTTAAGTCTGATTCAAGCCGTCCTTCCTCACACTTCGTCGGCGAGTCTCTCATCAAACTCTTTGGTTTTCCTGTCACGCTCTTCATAAAGAGATTCAAGTTCGCAAAAGAGTTCTTCGACCTCCTGCTTTGCCCGGTGGATTGATTTTGAAAGTTCCGGAATTAAGTCGTTCTTGCCTTCCTCGCAGGCATTTATATAGACTTTCGAATCACGCTCTATCGCCTTTTCAAGCGCGATGATTCTGTTTTCAGCGGTAGTTATATTTCTCTTTAGTTTGCCGAGCACTTTTGATCTTCCAGTGATTATTTCAGCCCTGATACGCCTTTTATCCTTTTTGCTCGCTTGCCTGTCTCCCGAATTACCGTTTCTGCCATTTCTATTCGTCTCGAGGAATTCCTCATCTTCCCATCCTATCCTTTCAAGAAAATCCCCGTATGTTCCGTGGAACAAGCTTACTTTTCCCTTGTCAAATATGATGAGCTTGTTGGCAAAAGAATTCAGTATAAGCTCGCTGTGAGTTACGATGACAACCGCGCCGTCGAATTTGTTTATCGCCTCGAGAGCGGAATCAACGGACTGCATATCAAGATGATTCGTCGGTTCATCGAGAAACAGAAGGTTCGCGGGACTTACAAGAAGTTTTCCCAGAAGGACTCTGCTCTTTTCTCCGCCTGAAAGCACCTTCACCTTTTTCAATGCTTTGTCGCCGTCAAACATCATCAAACCGCATATGCTTCGCGCTTCCCCTCTGCTGTGGTCGGGATGCGTATCGAGTATTTCCTCTTCAACTGTTTTTTCCGGATTGAGGCGGTCAATGTTGGTCTGCCCGAAATAAGCGGGTTTAAGCTTGGGATGAGAAGTGATTTTCCCGCCTGAAGGCGAAAACTCGCCCGCGAGAAGATTGAGCAGTGTGGTTTTCCCTTTTCCGTTTTTTCCAACAACACCTATCCTGTCATTCTTTGAAATCGAAAAGCTCAACCTTTCAATGAGTACAGGTGAGTCACTGCCGAAAGAAAATGACAAATCCTCAACATCCATAAACCGTTTGCCAAAAAAAGGAATTGATTTAAACCTGAAATCCAAATCCTTTATCTCCGCAAGCTCCTCGAGTTTACCCTTTTTATCAAGCTGTTTGATTCTCGATTGCACGGCGCGCGCCTTGCTTGCCTTTGCCCTGAAACGGTTTATAAACTGCTCATCTTCCCGGCGTTTCTTGTCATCGTTTATCCTCGTCTTCTCGAACACCTCTTCCTCTGTTGCAATCTGAGCATAAAGCTTTCGCGTAGGTCCAGATATCTTTTTTACTTTGCTTCTATGGATTCCCATTGTATGCGTTACAACACTGTCCATAAAGAGGCGGTCGTGAGTTATTAAAATCATCTCACCCTTCCACTGAAGAAGAAAACGCTTTAGCCAGCGTACAGAAACAATGTCAAGGTAGTTGGTCGGTTCATCGAGAAGAATAAGGTCAGATTCCGTAATAAGCACCTTTGCAAGATTGAGCCTTATCTGATATCCCCCTGACAGTTCATGAGGATTCCGGTTGAATTCCTCCTTGGGAAAACCGAGACCGTTCAGGATTGTTTCCGCCCTGTAGGTTTCATCTCTGCCATCTTCCTGCGATTTGAGACTGAGGCACGCCTCTCTGAGAATCGTTTCTTCGGAAAAGCTGATATGCTGTGACAGATGGGCAATTGAATAACGTTTAGGTATGCTGATGATGCCTGAATCGGGGCTTTCTTCGCCGAGAATGAGGCGAAAAAGAGTTGTCTTGCCGTGCCCGTTACGCCCCACAAGCCCCACCCTTTCTCCGGGATTTATTGAAAAACTCACCCCGTCAAAGAGCACCTGACTACCGTATGTTTTAGTTAAATTATTTACCTGAATCATCTTTTATCAATGCCAACTTCTCTTCCCGGGACAGCTTTTTTATCCTCGACTCTTCCCTTGAAGCAGTAGAACGATTACGAAACTTTTTTGAATAAACAAGTTTAACCGGCCGTCGGGCAGATGTATATTTCGCGCCTGATTTGGAAGTATTATGCTCTTTTAGCCGGCGGGCTAAATCAACGGTAATCCCCGTATATAAAGTTTTGTCAGAACATTGAAGGATATACAGATAGTACATAGAATGGAATTTAACCCCGAAATAGTGCAAATGGCATAATCACTTATCAAATGGCAGTGACAGCTGGTCCTCCAAATGAGGACACTCCCTGCAGAATTTATTGCTCGCCACGAAGTATTTGGCACACCAGAGGAATTTGCTGTATCTGGGGCAGTAAACCATACCGGTATAACCTTCGCGTTTTCTTTTTGTTCTCATTCGCGCCTTTGGATAATATAAAAAAATCCCACCATCACGGCGAGACTCTGTTTTTTGTAAAATTGCCGAGAGCCGGAATCGAACCGGCACGGAGACAAGCCCCGAGGGATTTTAAG
>CAZJVM010000151.1:0-2493 GCA_964549305.1 uncultured bacterium | reverse complement strand
ATTCCGAGGATGGGCAGAAGAATTATTCCGGTGAGCAGTGCGCCTGCAAATGCTCCGAGATGGTCAAAAATGTCAACATATCCCGAGGATTTTTCTATGGCTAATCCTGAATGTCCAAGGACTTTTCCCGCGAGAGGAAACTGCATTCCGGTGAGGATACCGAAAACGAGGATAAGAATAAAAAAAGAAATCCGGTAATTTAAACTCATATTGTCGGCAAGAGCATTGAGAATCACAGGCGTCATAAAGAGCAATGCCGCAGAGAGGAATTGATTTAATATTATCCCTCGTTCTATTTTTTCCACGGCATTTCCATAGAGAGATGAAAGCATACCTCCCGCGGTCAATCCGCCCATAAACAGTGCGACAATGAAGGCAACAGTGCTGTAAAGATACCCATAGATATTTTGAAAGGAGAAAAGCATTATCAGACTTGCAGTCATCCCCGATGCTCCCGTTACGAAAATTGCCTGAAGCCCTTTAATTACGATTTTTTCGCGCCTTAATCTCAGCGCGAATACAATCAGAGTGAATGGTAAAAGAACAAAGATAAAAAACCAAAAGCGTTGAAGCTTTGAGAGATAAAATGCCATAGAGGCAAAAGTGCCCCTGCTTTTTTCTGTGGAAAATCTGTCCCAAAGAATAAGGTTGTAGAAATATGAAACAGGATTGAGGTAGGTGTTTGACGGAACGTTTTCTATTGATGACAGTTTGTCGTTGATAAATTTCACCCTGTCAGCGGGAAGCATAATGCGAAATTGGAAAGGCGAGAAAAAGTCGTCATTTATATTTCGTGAAAGATATCTTTTTTCAAGCGTTGAGACATCTGCAGTGGGTGCGTTTTTATCCTTTCCCGCAAGGAGAAATATCCTTTCTCCCGGTGTTGCGATTACATTTTGAAAGACATTTTTCAGTGAATTATAAATTGAAGCGCCGTAGAAAAGCGATTCTTCTCCGATGTAGTTACTTTGCAGAGTAATGGAGAGAGCGAGTAAACCTTTTGCGCCGAGGTGCGAGTCGCAGAGTCTGAAGAAATCTTCAGTGTAAAATCTGTTGATTACGGCATTATGGGGTTCGGGCAAGTTCAGGATTATGATGTCATATTTTTTCTCAGTGTTAGAAAGGTAATATTTCCCGTCAGAGGCGTATTTTTTGAATCGATTTCGGGCAGGACTACTGCCTATATCCATTCGCGAATATTCTCCTGTAAGTTTTGTCAACTGGGGGTCAATATCCACATAGTCGAGTTTGATGGCGGGATATTTCAGGATTTTTTCCGCCATTCCGGTTATGCCTCCACCGATTAGAAGAACGTTTTCGGGGTTGGGGTGTTGTGTTAGAATAAAATTTGCAGTCATCGAAAAACCGTAGTCATTTTTGAGAGTGCCGGAGTATTCTCCGTTGAGGTAGATGTTGTACTGATTATCCCTCTTTCCCAATGCAATATTCTGATATTTTGTATCAACGGATTTTATGAGCGCCGTATCGGGGGCAAGCGTCTGCCATCGGGCATAGATTAGATAATCGTCGATTTCTCCGGCTAATCCGAAGGAGAAGCAGATGATTACAAATAAGACGAATACTGTTGATGCAAAGGCGCGCGAAGATTTATTGCGTTTTTCAATAGACAGGAAACCGGCAATAAGAAAAAGTTGTGTTAAGAATGTTAAAATTTCAAATGATGAAAAGCGGTCGATAAGGTAAAAAGTATATACCGCGCCCCCCAGAAGGCTTCCCGCCGACTCAAAGACATAGACCGATTGAATCGGGTTTTTATTCCCCGCGCATTTTTCTTCCTTCACTTTGCAAAGAAGCGGAAAGCTTAATCCCGTAATGAGGCTTGAAAGAGGAATGAGGGAAAATGATATTAGGAAAAGCATCGTAAAGGGGAAAGACTCTCCTGCCTGAATGCCAAGTAATGAGCGGGATGTCCTTATCAGTGCGATTAGTGGAAAGGACAGGAAAGGCATCAGGGTTAAAATCCATAAAAGAACTGATTCCGCTTTTGAACTGATATAGCGCGATGAAATTAAAGCGCCGATTGATATTCCCGCAAGCCATCCTGCAAGCACAAGGGCGACGGAAAGCTCATTGCCGAATGACACTACAAGAAATTCTCTTATGATGACGGACTGCAGAATAATCGCGCAGAATCCGGTTATAAATGTGAGAAGAGGGATTGACGAACCTTTTATTTTCATATTTCAAGGTCCCTGAATATAATAACTTTTCTGAGAAGAAACACTCATACTAAAATTATATTTTACCACGAAGGAAGTGAAGAAAACGAAGGTTTTTATCGTCATTATCCGGCGCGACCGGATAATCCAGCAGAAATAATATGAAAGTCACTTCCTGCACTATTTGTCTCCGGTGCGAGGTAAAAAGTATACTTATCCCCAAAATTTGGACAGAGGAATAAGGTGTATGATAAGCTACCGTAACCTTAAAATATGAAGAAGTATACCTCCATAGCTACAATACTGTAAAAGA
>CAZJVM010000150.1:0-2515 GCA_964549305.1 uncultured bacterium | reverse complement strand
GACAAAACTTTTTACATTTTCTGCATCATTTTTAAATTGGAGATTACTAAGATAACAGTTGAAAGATAATAATTTCTCCAAACGGGATAAAAAAAATGAAAGAGATAATAGGATATTGCGGGATTGATTGTGCTAAGTGCAAGGCATATATGGCAACAATAGAAGACAGCGACGAGATTAGAAAGGAATACGCAAAGGAACAGTCGGAAAGATTCGGAGTCGAAGTCGATTACAAAACAATAAACTGCGACGGATGCCTTTCAATGGGCGAGCATCTCGGATACTGCAGTATATGCGAAATCAGAAAATGCGGTATCGAAAAAAAGGTCGAAAACTGCGCTTTCTGCAATGAGTACATCTGCGAAAAACTCGATAAGGTATATACATTTATGCGCGATGTAATCGGAAAAAGAATCGGAGATGAAGCGGAAGCAAAAGTCGCCCTCGATGAAATCAGAAACAATATCCTGAAAAACTCGGATCGTTAATTTCTTTTGATATTAAAATTTTTTTCCACGCATAACTTTGAGGACTGCATCTTCAGCTTTTTCCATAGAAATCGAGAGAGAGCATAAATTTGATATTGTTTCTTCAATTGTCCTTCCGGCAATGCCGTCTGTGAAGGGCACTTCAATATCTTCCATTGCAAGAGAGGCGCATTCGTAAGCAATGCCTGCCGCTTCTGCTACTTTCAGGGCACAGCTCATTTTAGCCCCGTCACATATTACACCTGAAAGCGAAGAAATCATATTCTTCATTGCCTTGGCAACCTGAGCATCACTTCCTCCGAGAATTCGCGTAATTCCTGCAACAGCGCCTATTCCTCCTTTTGCAGATGAACCGCAAAGAGGCGAAAGTACTCCGATGAATTCCGTAAGATAAGCTGTAATTAGATGCCCCAGCGCCAGTGATTCTGCAAGCAGTTTTTTATCAGTACAGTTATGTGCCTCAGCGGCGGCAAAAATGGAAAGCGTTACAAGCGCGCCCATATTTCCTGAACCGGAACTGCTTGCAACGGTTATATTTTCTCCTGCCATTCTTGCATCTGATGCTGAAGCTACAAGACTTCTGATCCTTTTTACTCTCTGAAGTTTAGAAGTATGCTTCCCTTTTTTGCCATCGGTAATAGATTTTCCGATTCCAAGTCCCGAGCCTTTGCTCAGGCCAAGTTTTGACGCCTCAAGATTCCATTTCAAACCTTCAAGCATAAACTCTTTATCTTCGGAAGAAATACTCCGCGCAATCTCGCAGATATGGGAAATTTTAAGAGAAGAAAAAGGCCTTCCGTTTATTGTAAGATTTTCGCTGAATCTTTCTCTTTCTCCCTTGTCCTTTCCGGCGCCTTCATATTTTTCATAAAGAAGTTTCCTGCCCTTCTTTATAAAAAGTACATTATCGTGAAAAAATCTTATGAGAGTTTTTGTAACTGAGTCTTTATTATTAATAGTAATATGTACTGAAACTTCTATATAAAGCTCGTCAATCTTTCTCTTTGGAAGAGAAACATCAATTTTCTTTTCAGATACGAGCTTTTTAGCAAGCAGGAGTTTTTTTTGGTCTACATCTTTAAAAAGTGTGAGTCCCTTTTCAGGATTACAAAAAATTGCAAGTGCAGACGCAAGGGGGAGACCGTATTCTCCCCCGGTATTTGGGATACCGACTGAAAGGGCATTTTTATACACCCTTCTGTCAACAATAACAGATACCTTTTTTATTCTTTCGGCGATGTTATCAGGTAAACGTGAAGCCCTGTTCCCTGACTTTTCTACAGGTTTTTCTCCGCAAAGCCATTTCGGAATATCTCCCATAGCTCCTCTTAGAGAAAGAGCAACTGCAAGTCCTACTGCCGCAGGTTCAGTACACCCTGTTGCAGGGACAACGATTTTCCTGAGGAATGCAGAGAGTTTCATTATTGGATATCGCTCATCTTGAAGAATTCCTGGCTAATTTTAAGAAAAAAGCCGGCTAAAAGAATAGTCAGCCGGCATAATAATATTTTTACTTACTTTGTGATTCTTTGCTTTTGCCACAACAGTCATTGCTTCCATGGGAATGATTGCCGCAGCATTTGTGGTCATCTATTCTTTTAATATCGGATTTGCAGCAGGAAGGGCACTCTTCAGGTCTTCCCGTACCAAAAGATTCTTCCCATTTACTTCCGCAACTGGAGCATTCAAATTCTCTTTCAGACATGATACATTTTCCTCCTTCTATTTTCAAAGCTTTACCCCCTATGAGGGCTTCGGCTATTTTTCTGTGTGCGTTTGTAATAATTCTTCCGAATGTCTGCCTTGACACATTCATTAATCGCGACGCTTCTTCCTGCGTCATACCGTCAAGGTCAGCATGGTTTATTGCTTCATACTCATCAAGAGCCAATACCACTTCTTCCAACTTATCAAATGAAACCCCGGTAGGCGCAAAAAAATCGGCCTCCGGGTATGTACAAACAACTCTGTATTTGGTAGGTCTCGGCATATTAATTACCTTTTATAGTTATGAGCATATGCTCATA
>CAZJVM010000149.1:0-2555 GCA_964549305.1 uncultured bacterium | reverse complement strand
GGGAGAAGAAAAATAGATTTCCGAAAGGTTTCGAAAAATTAAAAAGTGAGATTGACATGACTGCAAAGAAATTTTTTTTGGTTGTCGTAGTATTGGTTGCAGGGTTCTTTTTTCTGCGAAACAGCGAACTTTTGCTCGAAGGCGGTGAGACAACGGGGATTAGCGGACAAAACAAAGCAATTTTAAAAATAGAGGGAATGTCCTGCGGAAGCTGTGTTGACAAGGTTACAAAAGCGCTCACTTTTCCAGGAAAAATTTCCAAAGTTAGCGTAAGTCTTGCAAGGGCGTCTGCCGCGGTAATGTTTGACCCTTCGAAGATTACGCCTCAGGAGATAGCCACCGCGGCATCGGTAAAGGGAGAATACAAAACGACGCTTTTAAGGGTCAGTAACGAAAAGGATTTAAAGGAGGAAGAGAAAAGACGCGAAATATTGTCTGCCGATTATTCCTTTGCCGTTGACAGTGAAAAAATAAAGAATGCTGACTTTGAAAAACGTGTTGATGAGGCAATGAAGCCTGTTGCGGAAAGATACGGAATTAAGCAGTTCGGAAAAACAGAAAGGATGCAGATTATCTCTCAGGTTGCTGATGAGATGATACTTGAAATCCTCATAGACAGAGAAATTGCAAAAAAAGAAATAAGCACATCAGATAAGGAAATTGAAAATGAGATAAAACGTATTGCAGAAAGGTACAAGCTTACACCAAAGGAACTTGAATCCTCTATAACTTCACAGGGTGAATCCCCTTCATCATTCAGAGAGAAGGTGGTCCGTAGTGTAAAGCTCAATAAATATCTTGATATGGAAGTTTTTCCTAAGGGAGTTCCTGAAAAGAAAAAGGGCTTTTTATTCAATAACTGGATAGGGGAACTAAAGGATAAAGCGCAGATAGAGATTTATAATGAGGAATTAATTGAAGCAGAAAATTATCTTGAGACTTCAGGCGGATGCGGCGGGTCATGCTGTTCATAAAATGAGGAGAATGTGATGAAAAAATCTTTGATCTTAATTCTTGTCTTCTTTTCCGGAGTTTTTTTCTATTCCTGCAACAAGGAGAATAATGCTGATTTGTCCGATGGGGAAAACAAGGGTATATCCCGCGAAAATGCTGTTGAGAAAAAAACAGCGCCTCCAGGCGGGCAGTCCCGCGAGGTGCCCCCTCTCGATGTTTCAACTTATGAAGCTGTTGACCTTTCCGGGAGCGACGCATTTACCTATTCCCTTGAGAATCTCGGTGACGGTAGCGCGAAGTATTTTCTTTATAACGGAGGAAACGGCGAAGTGCGTTTTTTCATTCTAAAAAGCTCTGACGGCGTGGCGCGCGCCGCGTTTGACACCTGTGATGTGTGCTTCAAGTGGAAGCTCGGATATTATCAGGCAGGCGACCTTATGATTTGCAGAAGATGCGGACAGCAATTTCCTTCGGTGAAAATAAACGAAATCAAGGGAGGATGCAACCCCGCGCCCCTCAGGCGAAGCGTATCTGACGGGAATATCGTCATAGCAAAAAAAGATATCGAAGAGGGCGCGTTTTATTTCCGTTGATATGAATGTTTGGGAAATGCGCTAAATTTTAGCCAAATGATTAGCAAATGATTTATTACCCTGAAAAAAGAGACGCAGTTTTAAATACAGGAAAAAGAGGCACGATATCCCGTAGAAGAAACCTTATCATACTTGCCATTGTGATATTTGCCGCAGGCACGTCTTTTTTCTTTTACAGAAACGGCGGATTTACGAGTTACAGCTTTGCCACTGTAAAGGTTGTGGGGCTTTACTGCGAAGCGTGTCCTCCGAGGATAAAGAAGGCAATAGAAGAAGTGCCCGGCGTAATACGCGCGGATGTTGAACTTTCCACAAGCAGGGCGTTGGTTTATTTTGATCCGTCACGCACCAACCCTAACCGTTTTGTCGAGGCAATCGCCGGCGCGGGCACGGGCGGATACAGCGGTGAGGTGCTTGTAGTAAAAAAAGGCGGTGAGGAATGAGACTCTCTGATATTGCCATCGGAAACCTTAAAAGACGCAAGGGAAAAACCTTCTTCATGCTCACGGGGCTTCTCGTTGCCGTTGCCACCGTTGTGACTCTCATAACCGTAACCGAAAGGATGCAGGAGGATATAAGCAAAAAGCTTGACGAGTACGGCGCAAACATTGTTGTAATGCCCAAATCGGAAGGCCTTTCCCTTTCATACGGGGGAATGTCTCTTGGGGATATGTCAATCGAGAACAATGATTTTTCACAAGAGGATATCGCGAAGATAAACGGCATAGAAAACAGCAAAAACATAAGCATAGTCGCTCCGAAGCTATTCGGTGTGATTGAAACTAACGGCGTAAGGGTTGCAGTCGCGGGAGTTAATTTCGGGGAAGAGTTAAGGTTGAAGCGGTGGTGGAGAAAATCGGATGCTTCCTCAATGAATGGCTCGCCCATTCTTCTTTCTGATTTGCGAAAGCAAAACTCCGCCATAATAGGTCACGATGTCGCCCGGAAGCTTGGCATATCCGCAGGCGATGAGATAAAGACATTGAATTCATCAATGCGGGCATCGGT
>CAZJVM010000148.1:0-2567 GCA_964549305.1 uncultured bacterium | reverse complement strand
CAATGAACGATTTTGATAAAAAAATCATCGACGAAAAAGGAAAATCCCTTGAAAGTGTTTCAATCGACTGCGTGCAAATAAATATAGGAACAAAGTGCAATCAAAACTGCGCGCACTGCCACCTCTCGGCATCGACTGAAAGCGAAAACGAGATGTCGCGCGAAACAATGACGCAGGTAATAGCGGCAGTTAAAATGATTTCGCCCTCACGTCTTGAAATAACGGGAGGCGCGCCTGAATTAAACGCTCATTTCAGGGAATTTGTCGAAGAACTCGCGGGAGTTCAAAAAAATATTCTTGTCCGCACAAACCTCACCGTACTTCTCGAACCGTCTATGGAGGATCTGCCGGAATTCTACAAAAAACACAAGATACACCTTGTGGCATCACTTCCCTGCTACGATGAGGAAAATGTTAAAAAACAGAGGGGCAAAGGAGTTTACGAAAAGAGTATCAAGGTGCTGAAACTACTCAATGAAACAGGATATGGCAAAAATCCGGAACTGAAGCTGGATCTTGTTTACAATCCGGCAGGCGCATTTCTTTCTCCCGGGCAACCCGCGCTCGAAGCGGACTACCGCGAAGAACTTCGCAGGAGACACAAAATAGTTTTTACAAATCTTCTGACAATCACTAATATGCCCGTGGGACGCTTCTGGAGAATGCTTTGCGCGGAAGGCAGAGAGAAGGAATATTTAAAATTTCTCACGGAATCCTTCAATGTCCACACAGTTGAAAAGCTTATGTGTCTGAGGCAAATCAATATAGGGTGGGACGGTCATATTTACGACTGCGACTTTAACCTTGCGCTCGCAATACCGGTAAATCACGGCATTTCAGACCATATTTCGACTCTTGACATAAACGCCCTTTTAAGCCGGCGAATCGTTACGGGCAATCACTGCTTCGGATGCACTGCGGGGACAGGGTCGTCCTGTGGAGGCGCGCTTGTATGATTCAGATGAGAGGATTTGTAAAATGAATAAAAGAGATTTGAAATTTCGAAACGAAAGTAAATTATTCACCATCGCGATAGTCATTTTCCTTCTCATCATCTCCGGAGCGGACACCTTCGGAGAAGAATCAAAAAAAGAGTCATTCGATTATGAAAGCTACGGATACATACTTGAAAAGTATGTTGATATGGACGGGATGGTAAATTACTCCGCGCTCAAGGCGGACAGGGCTAAGTTGGATGAATTTACAAAACACATTGCGGAAGTTGATGAAAAGGACTTTGCCAGATGGTCGGATAACGAAAAAATCGCATTCTGGATAAATGCCTATAACGCGCTCACTCTAAAAGTGATAATTGACAACTATCCTATCAAACCGTCCTTTTTCGCATCACTTCTATATCCCGTTAACAGCATAAGGCAGATTCCCGGAGTGTGGGACAAGATACGCTTTCCCGTGATGGGCAATATGATGACGCTCGAGGATATGGAGCACAGGCGACTTCGCGCGAATTTTAACGAACCGCGCATTCACTTTGCCCTTGTCTGCGCTTCGAGAGGATGCTCGCCTCTGAGGAACAGATATTATTCGGCGGATAATCTCGATTCACAGCTTGACGGGCAGGTTGATAAATTTCTGGCAAACAAAAATAAATTCAGAATAGACGAAGCAGATGAAACTATATATCTCTCTCCAATCTTCAAATGGTTTGCGGAAGATTTTGAAAAGAGCTTTGGCGGAAACAGAATTTTTGAAAAATACGGAAAGAGAGACAGCGCTCTTGTAAATTTCATCACCCGATACATCAGCGAAAAACAGGCGCTTCTTCTTAAAAATAACAGATATGACATCGATTATCTTGACTATGACTGGTCTTTAAATGAGCAGAAATAAAATCCGGGGACGGCAAAATGGAAAATGAACAGACAAACCGGAAACGAGAATGGATAAAACCCGTAATTCTTATTGTCGTAATCATAACCCTCTTTGCAACGGCGCAGGTTTTCGGGCTTGGCGAAAAACTCGGTGAATTGAGGGAATGGATAGACGGACTCGGCAAACTCGGACCTCTCGCATTCATCGCCCTCTACATCATCGCCACTGTTGCAGCAATACCGGGCTCAGTTATCACTGCCGCTGCAGGAGCTCTGTTCGGTCCTGTCTTAGGCACAATCTGCGTAAGCGTTGCCTCTACTGCAGGCGCGGCGCTTTCTTTTCTCATTGCGCGCTATTTTGCAAGGGAATCAACGGAGCGATGGCTTTCAAAGAGCGAAAAGTTTTCAAAGCTCGATGAGCTCACTGAAAAACACGGCGCCATAATAGTCGCCATAACTCGTCTTGTCCCGATTTTTCCCTTCAATCTGCTGAACTACGGGTTCGGACTTACAAAGGTTAAATTCGGAACATATGTCCTCTGGTCATGGTTGTGTATGCTTCCTGCAACGATACTTTTCGTTGTCGGTGCCGCCGCATTCACCGAAGGGCTTTCAGAGGGAAAGATTCCCTGGGCGCTCATCATCACCGTTATTGCCGTTGCCGTCATACTTACATTCCTTGTCCGTTATGCAAGAGGAATGCTCAAAGAGAAAGAGGAGAATAATTAAAATGAC
>CAZJVM010000147.1:0-2709 GCA_964549305.1 uncultured bacterium | reverse complement strand
TAATACTTTTCGATGTCAAGTTTATACTCTCGATCTTTTTTCATCAACAGGAAAAGTTGGGCGATCTCTTGTTCACGGGACTAACAGGAGTCTGACGCAGTATATCGCTAAATCCGGCATTCACTATTCTTTATTCTTGACATACTCCTCCTTTTTTTATTATTGTTAAAATCAAGTTACAGTCAGGTTGCTGTTAAAACAGCCTAAGAGGGAAGATGGTTAAAAACCATCGCGGTCCCGCCACTGTAAGCGGTGTTGACAATCCTTTAAGAAGTCACTGTCTGAATTAATCGGACGGGAAGACAAAAGGGAGATGAAAACCGCAAGCCAGTAGACCTGCCCGATTGTTGCCTCGCAAATGTTCTTCGAGGATAAAGAACGTGAGGATAAGAGGGAACAAATTCAAGGCAATTATTTCCCCGTCCTTTATTTCTCGAAGGACGGGGATTTTTTTTGCCATGATAAAGTTAAAGAAAAATATAAAACTGATTTTTACTGCCTTTACGATATTCCTGTCTGTTCTCACAATCGGGAATACAGAAGAACAAACAACCAACATAGGCACTGTCAAAGTTACAGCAAAGCGCGAAGCACAACAACGCGCCCTGACTGAATATCCCACCTCATATGTTACGGTAATAGACGGCAAAAGTATTGAAAAGCAATTTCGCACCGTCCCGGAAGCAATATCCGATGAAGTGGGTATCAGAGTGAATAAGCTTGGCGGGTTGGGCAGTTTCAGCACCATATCGATTCGCGGGTCTTCCTCCGACCAGGTAATGGTCTTTCTTGACGGCATTCCCGTCAACGAGGCGCGCGGAGGAGGAGTTGACATTTCGCAAATCCCTCTTTTCAGCATCGACTCCATTGAAATATACAGGGGAAACTCGCCGCTTAAATTCGGTCAATCGGGAATAGGCGGCATAGTAAACATCAAAACAAGTATTCCTGAAGGGAAAAATACCATAAGCAACACATTCAGTTACGGGTCATTCGAAACATACCGCTATTCCTACCACGCGACTCATTCTCTGAAGGATACGAGATTTCTAATAGGCGTGGATTATGCCGAAAGCGACAATGACTTTGATTTCTTCGATGATAACGGAACGATATTCACAAGCGATGATGACAGATGGACTCACAGGAAAAACAACGGATTCAGGTCATTGAACATCCTCACTCGTCTTGAGCGCAACCTAAATTCAAATATCAGCATTTCCCTTTACAATAACCTTTCAAGGACATTCAAGGGAGTGCCGGGAATCTCCGCCTATCAGTCCGAGAAGGCATCGCTTCGAAATCTTAACAACATAAGCCGTTTCACTCTTCGGTTGAACCACTTTCCCCACAGAATGTTTTCTCTTGAGGCAACATTATTTAACACCTATGAAATCAGCAAATTCAAGGATAAGCTCGGCGAAATAGGAATCGGGTTTCAGGACAACCGCAACGAGAATAACAGTTTCGGCGCAAGGTTTAACCTCGAAGGCACAGTCTTTAAATACATTGACACAAACTTTCTTCTCGAGCAACGAAACGAAAGATTCAAGCCTGAAGACAAGCTTTCCACTGCTAAAAACAACAACAGTTACAGACGCACGCTTACGGCAGGCACCGAGGAAAGTTTAAATCTTCTCTCAGGCGCGCTGAAGATAACCGGTGCGCTGAAAACTGAATTTATAAATGACAAATCGGCGGATAATTCGCCCTTTTTCACTTCAGAGAACACGGAATTTAAACGGGAATATACAGAGCTTACAACCTGGCAGGCAGGAATAAAATATTCGCCGCTCGAATGGATTACAATCAGGGGAAATGTGGGAAAATATTATCGTATCCCTAACTTCTTTGAACTTTTCGGCGACCGCGGAGGCGTAATAGGAAATCCTGACCTTCTTCCCGAAACAGGTAAAAACCGCGATATTGGCATAAGAGCGGAAAAGCTCTTTCCCGACTCCTCATTTCTAAAAAAGATTTATTTTGAGTCGGTCTATTTTGATAATGAAGTGAAAAATCTGATTCTCTTTATTCAGAATTCACAGCGCACCTCAAAACCCGAAAACATAGGCAAGGCGAGAATCAAAGGAGCGGAGTTCTCGCTCGGATTGAGATTGACTGACTATCTCGAAGCATCGGCAAATTACACGAAACTTGATGCGCGCGACAGAAGTGATTTGCCTGCCTATGATTCAAAATTTCTACCGGGAAGACCAAAGAAGGAATTCACATACAAGGCGCGACTTTTCAACAAATACGGGGAAATTTATTATAATCTGACAAAGATTGAGAAAAACTACCTCGACAGGGCAAACCTCAGACCCACGCGCGACAGGGAGATTCATAATCTCGGCGCAAGTATTTTTTTCGGCAAGACATTTACCATAAACTTTGAAGCAAAAAATCTTAACGACAGCAATGTTGCTGACATAAACGGATATCCGATACCGGGACAATCATTTTTCGTAACATTCACGACATATTTTGAAGGGAGGTGAAAGGAAAAAAGAGACACGGAGATGAGAGACGCGGGGAGAAGAGACACGGAGAAAGGAAGAAGAAACTGACTCCTGCAACTCTGACAAATAATCATCCGGCGCTCTATTGCGTCATCATCCGGCGCCCTATTGCGTCATCATCCGGCGCCCTATTGCGTCATCATCCGGCTTGACCGGATGATCCAGAAAAACAAAAAACTGGATTCCCCGA
>CAZJVM010000146.1:0-2735 GCA_964549305.1 uncultured bacterium | reverse complement strand
TCCTGGACCATCCGGTCAAGCCGGATGGTGACAAAAAAAGGCGCCAGATGGTGACACAAAGGGTTGCCAGATGGTGACAAAAAGAGGCGCCTGATGGTGACAAAAAAAGGCGCCCTACGATGACGAAAAGGGTTGCCTGACGATAACAAAAAACAGCGCCGGAATATGGCAAAGAATGCAAAAAAAAAGCAGACAGAATGATTATTCCCGCCTGCTTTTAAAAAATAAATCCAAAAATTTAGTCGCCAATTGACTTATCAATCTTCTTTACAAGAATTTCGGCAAGGAGATTTTTTATTTCATCATCACCCGGCTCAAGGTAGGAGACATCGGCATCGGGGTTTGTCGCTTTTGCTTTCTCTACGATTTCCGGAATATCAACAACAGAATGCTTGCTTTTGACATTGAAAAGAGGAATTACAAGAACCTTCTCAGCGCCCTTTTTAATGGCATTGTCAACAGCATCGGGAATCGAAGGTCCGCAGAAACTCATATATCCCGCTTCGATTGACTGATAATCCCTTTTCTCTTTTATTTTCTCAATAAGGTCTTCCACATCGTGTTTAAAAGGGTCAGTCTCCCTTGTTCTTGGAAGTTCACGTGTATTGTTTGACAGCACCTCAATATGCGATTCCGCCATTTCAAAGGCTTCCTTGTTTTCCTCGATATAATCAAGAGGGACATCACCGTGACAGGCAATAATTACGCTCACCTTCTTCTTGCTCATATGGAATTCTCCTTATTATGTTTATATGTTTGTTTTCAAAGGGACTCATCTTCACAATACAAAGAAATAAACTGAACATATATTATATTTGAACAATTGTGCAAGTGTAATTTTCAGGGTTTCAAAGCGCCAAAAGCTCATATAATCGCAGTGACAATCTTATCTCTTGACTTAATGAATTCATTTTTTTATCAGAAAGACATCTTTTCTAATTCAATTTTCTATTTCAAAAACAGGGAGATGTCATGAAAAAAGTAAGCGTTTCCCCAAACGAATTCCGCTGGTTTAAACTCTACCTTCCAATCCCGATGGGATGCTGTATCATCACCACGGTTAATGAAAAGGGTCAGGTAAACGCCGCGCCCTTTGCGATGTGTTTCCCGTGGAATAACAGTGAAGAAAATCCTCAGCTGATTGTAATGGCTTACAAGGGATGGCACACATCACAGAACATCGAGAACACCGGCGAATTTGTAGTCAACTGGCCCGAAACAAAAATCATAAAGGAAACAATGATTACGGGACGCCATTACGATGATAACATAAATGAGCTTGAAAAAGCGGGACTAACCGCAATCCCCTCTGAGAAGGTAAAACCTCCGCGCATCGAGGAATGCGTGGGGCATTATGAATGCAAGCTTGACAGGATTATTCCAATGGGAAAGTCCGGATATCACATCATCGGCGATGTCGTTGATATTTCCATCAATGAAAACATAGTGGGAATGACAAGAGAAGAAAAACTCAAAAACATTAAACTTCAGATAGGGTTCGGAGGACCGGTCGGCGAAAACTTTTATTTCTTCGGTATCCCCTCTGATGAAATAGTAAAGGCATATTATAATGAAGAAGATTAATACACCTGAATTAATTTTACGCGGTCTTTCAAAAGCGGGAGTTACAAGAATTTTTCACCTTCCCGGAAGTTCCATAGCGCCCATTTACGGGCCTATTGCCAACCAAAGCAGGGTTAAGTCCACTCTGCTGAAACACGAGCAGGCAGCCTGTTTTGCCGCGACGGGATATGCCCTTACAACAAACAAACCGGGAGTATGTATGGTAATGGGAGGTCCCGGAATCACGAATCTCGTCTCCGCTGTTGCCGAATGTTTCTACCAGTCAATTCCCCTTGTCTTTATAACCGTTGACCACCCCCGTGAAAATCTCGGCGCAGAAGGATTTCACGAAATAGATTCATTCACGATGCTCTCACCGATAACAAAAAAAATAATATCGCCCAAAAAAGTATCTGAAATCGAGCAGTGCACAGCAGATGCCATAGCCCTCGCGAGTCAGGGAAGACCGGGTCCCGTATATCTCAACATACCAAACACATTGTCTGAGCAGTCGGCGCCCCCGGGGAAAATCAGAATAAAAACGCAAGCGGCAAAACCCACTGCAACACAAATCGCAAAAACCCTCGAGATGATAAGGAAAGCGAAAAATCCCATGCTCTTTATCGGAAGCGGAGTTGTGAGAAGCAGTGCGGAGGATGAACTTAAAAAATTCATTCGCTCAACGGGAATTCCCGCGCTTTCCTCTCTCGGCGGGAGAAACTCACTTCCGGGCGGATTTCCTCTCTCAATAGGAATGCCTCCCTACACCCTTAACACGGATATAGTGAACAGCGCCGACCTCTTTCTCGTACTTGGCGCGCGCCTCAATCCGGTAAATTTAAGAATGGGAATGCTCAAACTTCCAAAAAAAATTATACGCGTCGATATGGACAGCGAAAACCCAAAATTCAGGAAGGCAAATCTTTACATCAAAGCGGATATAAAAGAATTTCTCACGGCGATTAATAAAAAGACGTCGTCGCCCAAGGGAGTCTTTCCTCTTTCATCAGGCAAGAAACTTTACGCCGAATACAGCAGGGTTTATGAGGATTACAAAAAAGGGGAATACGACAAGATTCGCGGAGAGAAAAAGGTATTGACCTCAAAGAGGTTCATTCTCGAGCTTTCAGAATTCATAAAGGAGAGAAAAGCCACATTCTTCACCGATACGA
>CAZJVM010000145.1:0-2770 GCA_964549305.1 uncultured bacterium | reverse complement strand
GTCACCTTCCGGCCTGACCGGAAGGCCCGGAAAACAGCTGGTTCCCCCGAACAAGTCGTGGGATGACTGCATTGGGTTCCGTGGGATGACTGTACGGCGTGGATTACCCTAATCAAGTCGGACATTAATTCCTTTTTGAACGTTCTTTTCGCTCTATTATCTCGATTTCGTAACCGTCAGGGTCGCAGACAAACAGATAGCGCGCCGGTATCTCCGGACGGGACGGCCAGTATTCCCATCCGAGTTTTTTAATCTTCTCTTCTACCTCGTCAAGATTTGAAACTGCAAAGGCAAGATGCCCGAACTGGTCGCCGAGCTCATATTCAGGATTATCGTGATTATAGGTGAGTTCGATAAAGTGCTTCTCCTCATCGTCTGCAAGGAAGACCAGAGTCGCCTCATCACCGATTGTTCCCCGCCTTACCTCGTGAAGGCCTATGAAACCGCAATAAAATTCAAGACTCTTTTCAATGTTTCTCACACGAATCATTGTATGTATAAAACGCATTTTTCAAGCTCCTTTTTAATCATCAAAGAAGTCATAAAACAATAATCTGATATCCCTGGGAAGTCCACTTCGCTATGCTTGGATGACCGAGAAAATCGGACTCCATTGGAAGCTTCCTCTCCTCGAGATTCTTGTGTACCTTGAATGCCGTCGCGCAGAAATCGCAGATTACCTGCACCACGCCCGCATCCTTGAGCATTTTGAACATATTCTCAAACCCGCTCCTCTTTTCGGGATTAGTAAACGCCTCAATCCACTCAGTGCCTGCACCGTCAAAAATCAGGACAACATCATTTCCCGCCTGCTTAAGTTCGAGGGAATACATAAGCGAGTGAAGCGCCCTTGCTCTGCCCTCATGAGTTTCCGTACCTGCCTGAAGTATTATGGCATATTTTCCCTTTTCACTCTTTTTCAAATCTTCGGAGCCCGAATCGGAAAGAAAAATCAAACCGACAAATAAAGCGAATATTCCTATGAGAAATCTTTTCATACTCATAATGCACCTCCCCGGAAGTAAATTTTTCCATTTTATTTTTTAACACTTCATCTTATTATTATCTATTAACTTACGACAGGTCTGTCCAAGTTTTTTTCCCAGGGAACATGATTTCGGATTTGTCTTCTTAAGGGTTGACGGAACGCTATCAATAATTCTTTGACATTGCGTTGAAAAATTCAAAAAGAATAATGTCACCCTGACGGTGCAGGAAAAAGAATTGGATGCGGGACAGCTCCTCAGTGAGTTTTGAAAATTTAAAAGAAACTTTCTCATAGATGGCTTCAAAGAATTCGACTCAGTCTGCACAGACAAGCCATACAACCCATCTCTTGACAGATGCCTTAAAATAGTTATTACAGCACTATTTTTTACATATTGTGTATAATCGCTTTTATAACCGACACCGAAAAAAATGATCGATGCCACAAAAGGAAGTCTCACCCGCGCTCTTCTAAAGCTTGCCATTCCCTTCATAATGGCAATGCTTATTGAAACGGTGATGCAGTTGACGGATATGTTTTTCGTAAGCCGCATAAGCTCTGCCGCAATCGCCGCTGTCTCCTTTTGCGGAATCATCCTTCTTCTTCTGTCCACAATCGTCGAAGGCATTTCCGCGTCATCTCTTGCTATTGTTGCAAGGCGCGTAGGAGAAGACGACAAGGAGGGCGCAAACGATGCCGCGGCAAACACCATTTTTATCTGCCTTGCCCTTTCAATCGTAACAGGAATCGCCGGCTACTTCATCGCGGGCCCCACACTGAAAATTCTCGGCGCGCCCGACGAGGTCTACAATCTTGGAATCGGCTATATAAAGTATTCATTTCTCGGTATCTATTCAATGTTTTTTCTCTTCATCATTCAGGCAGTTATGAGAGGCGCCGGAGAACCTATTTATCCCGTGGTAATCCTCTCGAGCTCAGCTTTTATGAACATCATTCTTGATCCTCTCTTCATCTTCGGCATAGGGCCTTTCCCGAAACTCGGTGTCACCGGCGCCGCCATAGCCACAGTCACCGCGCGCACTATAGCATCAGTTGCCGGGATTTATCTTCTCTTTTCGGGAAAAACTTTCATAAAGCTGTCTGCCAAAAATATGAAGATAGCGCCAAAGGTAATTGCAACAATATTCAGGATTGCCTTTCCCGCAATGGGGCGGATGAGTTTAAACTCGATTACGCGGGTTGTTCTTATGAAAATCGTGGCAATTTTCGGCACATCGGCAATCGCAGCATACGGCATCGGGCTTCGCCTCGACATGGTGGCATTTTTGCCGGGACTGGGGTTTGCCGCGGCAACCTCGACAATTGTGGGGCAAAACCTCGGCGCAAAGGAAATGGAAAGGGCGGTAAAGGGGACAAGAACGGCACTTCTTTTCAACTTCCTCGTAGTCGGCACAATCGCGGTCCTGTTTCTGCTCTTCTCGGAAAGCATTATCGCCATATTCGACAAAACCCCCGATGTCCTCACGATGGGCAAGATGTATATTTACATCGTGGTGCCCACATATCTTTTTATGGCGGCGCGCCTCGTTTACAGCGGGTCGCTTCGCGGCGCGGGCGACACATACTCCACGATGATCATATCCTTCATATCGATGGTCATAATGCAGATGCCCCTTGCCTATTTTCTCTCGAAATACACTTTTCTAAATGTCTACGGCGTTTTCGTCTCCGTGGGCGCAGTCAATCTGTTTGAGACAATAATGCTCTTCTACTGGTTCAGGAAAGGACACTGGAAGAAAAAAGTTTTCTAATCTGCAGAAG
>CAZJVM010000144.1:0-2875 GCA_964549305.1 uncultured bacterium | reverse complement strand
TTTCAAGTTTTCTATAAATTCAGGATTAAGTCAAAAAAATATTTCTTTGGAAAAGATTCCGTTTTTTTGATGAATATATTTAGGGATTACCTTACCTTATTTGCTTAAAAAACTCCAAAAAATACCCGGTAAATCAATATTTTTATTTAAAATTCCTTATTCAGACAAATTATAAATCTAAATACAAAAATAGTAAAATAAATATTATTATATAAAAAATCAGCTATAAAATAATCAAACATTAAAAATATATAATTTCTCAATAATAACCATAGTCTATGATAAATTATGAGAAAAATAACAACCAATATAGATAATGAACAAATGATATAATTTGATATTGTCTTTAAAATCAATGTTATATCCCATTTAATTAAAATTCTGTTTTTTGGCATAAATTATGCATATTTAAACAATGTTGACAAATTCCTAATTTAAAACGGGAGGGATGAAGATGAAGAAAAAACATTGTTTGATGTGCATTTTGGCCGTAATGTTTGTTGTTTTTGGAGCCTTCGCAGTTGATGCGGGGAAATCTATCCCGAAAATAAAAAAGATAACGCCGTCGACTTTAAAGAAGGGGGAAGTGAAAAACATTACAATAAAAGGAAAGGGATTTGATTCAGGGACAGTCGTAAATGTAAAGGGGAAAGTAGACGTCTTGTTCACAAAGGTAAAATCAAAAAAGAAAATAATAGCAACCGTAAATGTTCCTGCAGATGAAAAAACAGGCAGAAAAAAAATAATTGTAAAAAGTTCAAACGGTAAAAAAGCAATAAAGAAAAAAGCATTCAAAGTTTCTAAAAAAATACTTCCCAAAAGCATCAGAACAATTATCGCCGATGAATGTGTGAGTTGCCACACTGATGCGCCTTCAGGACACAGCGAAAGCCATCCTGATTCTGCATATAAATGCGGTACCTGCCACATTCCGTTTGGTGAGACAACATCACCTTCACATACTTCAAGCACCACAGGTTGTCCGACCTGTCATACGACACCCGATGTTACCCACTTCTATCTTCGTGATGATACTGACCAGACAATATTGAAAGCTGATGCTGAATCAGAATGTATTTCCTGCCATATTACAGATGCAGAAAACAATACGGGACGAGGATTTCCGGCTCTTGTTACAAATCAGGACATTTTAGATGTAATGAGAAAAGGAACTCTCAGACAATGGCTGAAACCCGGCGGATTCATGGCAAAATATCTGACAGACAGCGAGAAGACAACTATTTTTAATTTTATCGATGAAATAGGGGCAGAAAGACCTCTCGGTTATGACCCCTATCTTGTAGCTTCAAAAACGACAACTGCTCCCGTAATTGACGGAGACGGGTCGGATGCGGTGTGGCAAAATGCGAAAGAGCACACTGTAACTATCACCCCCGCACTTCCATATACTGATGTAAAGAGTTTAAAACTTCGTGCCCTTTATGATGATACGAACATCTATATAAGGGCAGAATATGATGACTCAACATTAAGTATGACGAGGTCCAGTTCCTGGAAATACAATTCGTCCACGAAGGAATGGAGTCATCCCACAGCGGCAAGCGAAGACGACAAGCAGTCAGAAGACAGACTTGCCGTAATATGGAATATGTCGGTGCCGAACTATAAAGCGGTCAATGGTTGTGCGGTTAAATGTCACGGTAATGTTCCCGGAAGCTCCGAATTTACAGACAATGAAAATTCAGTGGCGGACATCTGGCATTCAAAAGCGGGAAGGTCGCTGGGGGTATTGACTTCAACCATATCAGGTACACCGACTGTTTCAACATCCAATGATAGCTATGAGGTCACGGCAGGCGACATTACAATGAACGGTTACGTTGATGACAAACGCATTGTATGGTATCAGGATTTTACTGACGGATATGATACAGAGGATTCCGGAAGAAGAGGCGACACCGGTTCATCCACCTACAGCCATAACAGAAACAGCACAAAAACTGAACCGAAATATATGGAGGCAAGTCCGACAAATTGGATTGACGCAATGACTTTAACGGAAGATGAAGTTAATGACGGGACGAGCGTTATTATTGCAGACCCCTCTGATGCAAGTTATGCCGGAGATTCCGCAGTTCAGAGCGCCTGGGCAAATTACACCGCACTCAATGCCGTTGTCCCCGAAAGAGTTTTAAAAGTCCCCTCGGGAAGCCGCGGAGATGTCCGCCATTCAGCAAACTGGAAAGACGGCGTGTGGGTTAACGAATTTTCCCGCAAACTCGATACAAGCTCATCAATTGATGATGTCATATTCGACACAACTAAAAAATATGAGTTCAGCATAGCTATATTCGACAACTGCGGTAGAGGGGAAATTCCTCCCGGACATACCACTTACGGCAACGGGCAGTATCAGATTTTGAAATTCAAACAGTAAGCGGGCATTAATTAGAGATTTCAAAGAGGGCAGGCCATTGCGCCTGCCCTTTAGTTTCCTCGCCCTCCGGGAGACTGTGTCGGGGAGAGGATTAATGTGAGGGTGAATCCAAAGATTTCCTCGCCCCCTCGAAGGAGAGTATTAAAGTGAGGGTGAATTCAAATACTTCCTCGCCCTTGACGGGAGAGGATTAAGGTGAGGGTGAGAGGTTTTTTTCTCCGGCTATTTTCTTTGTCATTCCCTGGCAGGAGGATTTAGCAGTTGCTTTCCTCCGCGTCCATCTGCCTTCAATGGATCTGTTGAAAGATTTCCTTGAAACTCTCAATTCTATTCAGCCATCTGAGATAAGTTTCCGTTCACCTGATATACGAGTTCTCTTCCTATGTTCATCATTTATAAGCATCTCTTTTAAATAAAGCAGATTAAATTCAATAAAATGAACTTGACACTATTCACATTATTTGAAACATAAACCAT
>CAZJVM010000143.1:0-2904 GCA_964549305.1 uncultured bacterium | reverse complement strand
TTCCACACAATTAACAAAAAAAACTACTCTTACGACCTTCTTCTTACTATGGAAAAATCTCCGGCTTTACCTATGGAATTTATTATGGCGTTGACGTACCGTGAGTTGGTTCGTTATAAGCCAGTAACATGAATAAGAAATCGTCACGAAGTTTGCAGCTTCCACGACGGAATTTAACATGCACCGGATCAATGGCATAATCCATCAAAGAGTGCGAATGGAAGCATGACGTGTAAAGGAACTTCGGAGGATGATAAGGAATCCGCCACGTCGGATAACTTGACAAGCCTTCTCATGGAAAAACACAGAGAAAAAAACAATGAATTCATTGCATATTCAGATAATAGCAAAAGAACTTTCAGTAAAAGCTGAACAGGTTAAAGCAACTGCCTCGCTGATTGAAGAAGGCGCCACAGTTCCGTTCATTTCCCGATACAGAAAAGAGGTAACAGGGAGTCTTGATGAAGTACAGGTCGCCTCAATCAGGGACAGACTTGAACAGCTTGCGGAACTGGACAAACGCCGTGATGCCATACTTAAATCTCTTGAAGAAAGAGACCTCCTTACAGATGAATTAAAAGAAAAGATAGAAACAGCTGAATCTCTCACACTTCTTGAAGATATATATCTTCCTTTCCGTCCAAAAAGACGTACACGCGCAACAGTTGCAAAAGAAAAGGGACTTGAGCCACTTGCATTAATGATTTTTGAACAGGGAGATATAGATCCTGAGGAAAAAGCCGGGGAGTTTATAAATGCTGAAAAAGGTGTTGCAGATACCGGCGAGGCGCTTGCAGGGGCAGGGGATATTATAGCTGAATGGATAAGTGAAAACCAGCAGGCGCGGGAAATGATGCGCGGACTTTTTTCGTCCAGGGGGATTATGCACTCAAAGGTTATTTCAGGAAAAGAAGAAGAGGGAATAAAATATAAGGATTATTACGACTGGAAAGAGCCAATATCTGCATCACCTTCTCACAGGGTGCTTGCTATAAGGCGCGGTGAGAAGGAAGGTTTTCTTTTTCTCCGCATAACACCGCCTGAGGATGAGGCATTAGCCCTGCTTGAACCTCTTTTTGTGAAAGGGGATAATCCGGCATCTGTTCTGGTCAAAGACGCTGTTCAGGAAGGATATAAACGCCTGCTTTGCCCGTCAATGGAAACAGAGATACGCCAGACATCAAAAAAACTGGCAGACGAGGAGGCGATACGGGTATTTACAGACAACCTGAGACAACTGCTTCTTGCTCCTCCTCTTGGCGGGAAGAATGTCCTTGCCATCGACCCGGGCTTCAGGACAGGGTGTAAAGTGGTCTGCCTCGACAGGCAGGGAAAACTTCTTCATAGCGATACTATCTATCCGCATTTTTCCGGCAAAGGAGTCGGAGAGTCTGCAGAAAAAATAAAAGAGTTGTCTTCCAGATTCTCGGTTGAGGCGATAGCCATAGGAAACGGAACTGCCGGAAGGGAGACAGAGTCATTTATAAACGGCATTGAAGGTCTTCCGCGCGGAATAAATATTGTGATGGTCAATGAAAGCGGGGCATCTGTCTATTCAGCTTCTGAAACGGCACGCGAAGAATTTCCTGATTATGATGTGACCGTCAGGGGTTCGGTGTCCATAGGACGGCGCCTGATGGACCCACTTGCAGAACTTGTGAAGATTGCCCCGAAGGCCATAGGTGTCGGACAATATCAGCATGATGTCGATCAGACGGCGCTGAAGGGAAGTCTTGATGATGTAGTAATAAGCTGTGTGAACGGTGTCGGAGTGGAAGTAAACACTGCAAGCAAACCTCTCCTGACTTATGTCTCAGGTCTTGGCCCTCAGCTTGCAAAGAGCATAGTGGAATACAGGGATAATAACGGTCCTTTTAAATCACGCCGGAATTTAAAGAAGGTTCCCCGTTTAGGGCCAAAAGCATTTGAGCAGGCGGCAGGATTTCTGCGCATACGAGATGGGGAAAATCCCCTCGACGGCTCGGCAGTCCATCCGGAAAGTTATCATATCGTCGATGCAATGGCGAAGGATATGGGGTGTTCGGTTGAGGATTTGATGAAGAGTGATGAGCTGAGAAAAAAAATCAACCTTTCCCGTTATGTTTCGGATACTGTTGGGATGCCCACACTTAATGATATTATGTCCGAACTTGCAAAACCGGGACGCGACCCGAGGAAGAAATTTGAACCTTTCAGTTTTTCAGAGGAAGTTAAAAAGATTGAAGATGTGAAAACCGGAATGAAACTTCCGGGGATAATAACTAATGTCACTGCCTTCGGGGCATTTGTTGACATAGGAGTACATCAGGACGGACTCGTTCATATAAGCGAACTTTCCGGCACATTTGTAAAAAATCCAGCCGATGTTGTGAAAGTACAGCAAAAGGTCACCGTTACTGTTCTGGATGTTGACATTGTTAGAAAACGCATATCTCTTTCGATGAAAAAGGAACCCTCCAAACCGAAAGTTCAGGTGAAGAAAGAAGGGAGAAAAACAATTCATAAACCTGCTGTGAAAGAGAAGATAGAAAAGAAGAAAAAGAAAAAAACTGATGAAGGTTTTGTGAACAAACCTTTTTATGATGCATTGAAGAAGTAGAGTCAAATTTCAATTAGTTCCCTCGCCCCAATGAGGGAGAGTTAATTAATCGTTCTCGATGTCCCCCCATTGTGTCATCATCCGGCACCCTACACCTGTCATATTTTGGCGACTTTTTTTGTCATCATCCGGTACCCATTGTGTCATCATTCTGCGCCCCATTGTGTCATCATCCGGCTTGACCGGATGAACCAGGAAGGATTAAAAACTGGATTCCCCGAACAAGTCGTGGAATGACCTTCGGGTTGCACCTGCGAAAAAACTTTTGCTTTTACATCACAAATAAAGGCGCGTGGTTGGATGTG
>CAZJVM010000142.1:0-2945 GCA_964549305.1 uncultured bacterium | reverse complement strand
CTCTTCTGTGATATTTCGTGATTTCTCCGAAACCGTCTTCAAAGCTCTTTGTCCCAGACACCTTGATGTGCCTATCCTCGAAAGAGACCTTGAGGTCTTCCTCTTTCACTCCGGGAAGTTCGACAAAATATTCCCAGAAATCTGCAGTTTCATAGACATTCATCTTGAATGAGAAACGGTCATCTGACTCATCGAAGAAATCATCGAAATAGTCTTTAAACAAAGGAGAATAATCTCTCATCCAACTGCCTGATTTTTTATCCGAACCCAGAGGGTGATAATGAACAAGTTTCATTTTCCTCCTCCTTATTTTTTAGAGTAAACTTTTAGTTTTTCTTACCTCTTCATACTTAAAAAATAGGAACCGGAAGCACAAAAGTCAAGGAGAATATAGGACTTTTTTAGTCCTGTTTAATCAAGCGGTTTTACTGGAATACTGCCTTGGTACAAATTTGGATAATTATTTATTGAGAAGTTTTCTGACTCTTGCGACAACGCCTTTTGAGTCAAGTCCGTACTTTGAAAAAAGGATTTTATCAGGGGCACTCGCGCCGAAAGTGGTAATGCCGATTACATCGCCTTCCTCACCGACCCATTCGCGCCATCCGAAAGGTGTTCCCGCTTCAACGGCAATCCGTTTTTTGACATCGGGAGGCAATACGCTGTCTCTGTATTTCTTTGACTGTTTCGAGAAAAGCTTCGTGCCGGGCATACTTACAACTCTTGCATCAATGCCATTGTCAGAAAGCTTTTCTGCCGCATCAATGGATGTGAAAACTTCAGACCCCGTAGCTATAATAATCACATCGGGAGATTTCCCTTTCTCCTTCCTGATAACATATCCGCCTTTTCTGAGACTGCCCGCAGAAGCGTATTTTTTTCTGTCAAGTACGGGAAGATTCTGACGGCTCAACACAAGCATAATGGGGCCGCTTTTATAAGTCATTGCGAATTTCCACGCCTCCGCCGTCTCGTTTGCGTCGCAGGGCCTTATTACGAGAATGCCGGGCATAGCGCGAAGGGACGCAAGCTGTTCGATTGGCTGATGAGTGGGTCCGTCTTCTCCGAGACCAATGCTGTCGTGGGTCATCAGATAAATCACCGGAAGCTTCATTAAAGACGCAAGGCGTATTGCAGGTCTTGCATAATCGGTAAATATGAAAAAGGTAGCCGCATAGGAGCGTACTCCCCCGTGAAGCACCATTCCCGCAGAGCAGGCGCACATTGCGTGTTCCCTTATTCCCCAGTGAATATTTCTTCCGCTGTAGTTCTTTCTGCCAAAATCGCCTCCTCCCGATATAACCGTCTTGTTTGAGGGACCAAGGTCAGCAGAACCACCAATTATCCATGGAGCAATTTCTGCCACATTCTGCAGTATTTTTCCCGAAGCCGACCTTGTGGCGATGCCTTTTTCATCTGCAGGGAAAGAGGGGATTTTTTTCTGCCATCCCTTTGGAAGCTCCTCGTCAATCATTGCCTTTAATTCGCCGTAAAGCCCTTTGTGGCTTTTCTTGTATTTGCCGAGCTTCTTTTCCCAATTATTTTCAGATTTTTCCCCGCGCCCGATTGTCTGCCTCATCTTCTTAAGCGCCGAATCCGGCACATGGAATGTTTCATCTTCGGGCCAGCCGTATGCTTTTTTTGTCAACGATATTTCCCCGTCGCCCAAAGGCTCGCCGTGCGCTGACGCCTTATCCTGCTTGTTGGGCGCTCCGAATCCAATCAGGGAATTTACGATGATTAAGGATGGTTTGTTTCTTTCCTTTTGCGCGGTTTTAATCGCTTTTTCGAGGGCTTTCAGGTCATTGATATCTTTTACCCTCTGCACCTGCCAGTTGTATCCGCGGAAACGAAGTTCAGGGTCGTCGGAACAGGCAAGCGATGTCCTTCCCTCTATGGTAATGTTATTCTCGTCGTAAAAATATATGAGTTTCCCCAATCCGAGGTGTCCCGCCAAAGACGCAGATTCGTGGGAAATTCCCTCGTGAAGGTCTCCGTCACTGCAAATGGCATATGTATAGTGGTCAACGATGTTTGCACCCTTTTTGTTAAATAGAGACGAAAGGCGCGCTTCCGCCATTGCCATTCCCACGCCCGTTGCAAAACCCTGTCCAAGCGGTCCCGTGGTCATCTCAACTCCCGCAGTCATTCCGTATTCGGGATGTCCGGGAGTTTTGCTTCCCCACTGGCGAAAATTTTTAATGTCGTCCAGTGAAACGTCATATCCCGTAAGATAGAGCATCGAGTAGAGAAGCATCGAGGCGTGTCCGCAGGAAAGAATGAAACGGTCCCTGTTAAACCATTTGGGATTTTTCGGGTTGTGGCGCATTACCTTTGTCCAGAGAAGATATGTCAGCGGTGCAAGCGCCATAGGAGTGCCGGGATGACCGCTATTAGCTTTCTGGACAGCGTCCATGGAAAGCGTCCGTATGGTGTTTATGCAGACTTCGTCGATACTGATTTTTTTTGCCGCCATTTCAATTTCTAAAATTGCTCCGTCACGCAAAGTCGCGGAAGGAATTAGTGTATTTAATTATTTAGACTGTGTGCGTATAAATAACTTTTTTGGGGAAAAATCAAGATTTTTTTAGTTTTGAACAAATAATCAAATCAACATTCCAATATTGATTATATACGCATTTTATTAAAATATTTTTTCAAATATGAAAAGATTATATAAATGAGATTTATCCGACTTTCACATTCCTCAGAAACTCGGCGCAATCCTCGGGTATGGCCGAATTGATAAACATTCCCGACCCCATTTCAAATCCGGCGGTTTTTGTAAGCCGCGGCACCACCTTTATGTACCAGTGATAATGCTCTGTGTTGCGCCTGTCTCCGGGCGCCGATTTAATCATATAGTTGTAGTCGGGATTATCGAGTCCTGTGTAGAGTTTCTTCAACAGGTCATTGAAAATCTCCGCAAGGTCGCCTATTTCCTC
>CAZJVM010000141.1:0-2999 GCA_964549305.1 uncultured bacterium | reverse complement strand
TTTCGGACATCATTATCTGCTTTATGGAAAAAAGAGCGCACTTATTCGTCAAACCCCATAAACTCAACCCTTCCCTCTTTTCGCGGAGGCACAGGAGGAGATTGGTCAGGATAACCTACAGGAATTACCGCAATCAGCTCTAAACCTTCTACACCAAAGAATCTATTTATATCATCGCTCACATTCACAGGACCAGTCATCCAGCAGGCGCCCAGTCCTTTCGCGTGAATGAGCAGAAGAAGATTTTGTATAAATGCCGCGGCACCCTGTATATCAGATGTCAATTCTTCGCCTGAAGGCGTTGAATAAACTACAATCGCCGAAGGTGCGCCTCCGAGAGTTTTAAAAAAATTTTTTGTCCATTCTATAATGCTTGGTTTGAACACTTTTTTAAGACGCGGTTCGATAAAAGTGAAAGATTCAGAGCATATTGCTGCCAATTCATCCTTCTTCTTTCCCGCAAGAATGAATATCCTCCAATTTTGCCTGTTCATAGGCGACGGCGCCCAAAGCGCGGTTTCCGTTATCTCCCTGAGCAGATCCGGAGGAATTTTTTTATCTTTGAATTTGCGTATGCTCCTTCTGTTTCTTATTGCATCTTCAAGGTTCATATCTTTATCTCCTGTCGTTTTTCCCGGTACTATCACATTAAAAAGCGCTGTCAATTTTTTTAAAATATCTGTTGACAGAGATAGCCTAAAATTTATTATGGGGTGGGCTAATTATTAAATTCCTCATATTTATTTTATTTATGTCACTTAATGACGCTATAAAAAAAGGAAGTCTTTCTTTCATATCTCAAATCAACCTTAACTCATTCAAAACTCCCTCGGAAGTTCTTAAATATTCTAATTCGGTAAGTCCTTACGTAGACGCGGTAATTCTCAATGAGCAGATAGGAAATGAGATAGGGATGTGCCCCATTGCCGCGTCACACCTTATGAAAGACCTCGGTCCGGAACCGATTATACACCTGTCGGGAAAGAATCAAGATAAGGAGGAAATATTATCTTTTTTCAGAACATCCTGGTTTATGGGAGTAAAGAACCTATGTATTTCGGAAAATAATATCCACCTTTTCAATCAAAAAGCGGAAAAAGAAAAAGAGGACAAAAAGAAGACTACTTCGGGGGAAGTCCAAGATATTCTAAAAACTCTATCATCTGATAAAGGCACTGATAATATGAAGTTTACCCTCTTCTCGATTTTGGATTTTGAAAACACGGATTTCGAAAAGATAATAAAAGAGGTGGAAGAGGAAGAGAAAAAAGGAATTCAAAACTTCATTACTTCACCGATTTACAGCAAACATATAATAACCGAATTGTTAGACGCGCTAAAAGGCAAAAAAATACGCTTATTCCCCACTATAGACCCTTCAAAAAAAGTCAACGACTTGAAAAAGCTGAGTAAAATAAACGAAATGCTCGTAAGCAGGAAAATTCTATGCAATATATCGAAAAATCACTCGGAAGATAAAATGCTCAAATTTCTCGGAGGAATTATCAAATCCCTCAAAAAAAGCGTCCCGGGATTTAACCTCATAGGAACAAAACAGCAATTTGAAAAGCTATTCAAATACGCGTCCCTTAAATCAAAGTTAAAAAAATCCCTTGGAGGAACAACCCCGCAGAATCAGAAGTTCGCAAAAATAGCCGAAGCGAAACTGACATTAAAGGAGTTCGAGAAAGCATATATAATCAGAGTGTTGAAAATAACATCGGGGAACAGGTCAGAAGCGTCCAAAATATTGGGAATTCATCGCAATACGCTTATGAGAAAATGCTCGGATTACAAGATTAAAATCTAATTTCAAAGGAAAACAATCTTTCATCATGAGTAAAATCAAATCCTTTTTTTCCTCTCTGCTGAGAGACAAAAATGCGTCAGGCACGAATATATCGGACCACGAACGAAACTATTTCTACAGCGCTCACACAACAATGCTTCTCGAGATTGGCAAGGCAATGCAAAGCACTTTCACGAAACCCGAAGAAACGATGGACCTCATTACAAGTTCGGTTACTCTCATACTCAACACTGAACGGTCTTTTCTGTTTCTCAGGGACAGAAATATGAAGCGTCTCAATATTGCCTCTGCAAGCGGACTTGTAAATCCCGACATCTTGAAGAAGTCACCGCCTGATTTCAGCAAGGGATTCATCGGACAGATTGCAAAATCAAAGATACCGCAAATAAAACACGAATCCGTCAGGATTGCCGAAAATTTCGAAGTTTCCGAAATAATTGCCGCGCCTATTGTATATCAGGACGAAGTATTCGGCGTCATAACAGCCGACTCTAAACGGGGTGGAGGAATTTTTTCGGAAAATGACCTCAAACTTTTGAGCATACTTGCAAATCTTGCGGCAATAGACATACAAAGCTCAAATATTCATAAAGCGATGAAGCAGAAAAACGAAAGACTGACAGCGCTGTGCGATATCAGCAAGGCGATGACATCGACACTGGACCTTCAAAAGCTTTTAGACCTCATTGTGGACAAAGCGATAACGCTTACAAATGCTACAAGCAGTTCGATTATGCTAATAGAGGAAGAAAGCGACATATTGAATATCAAGGCATTCAGAGGACTTCAGGAAGACACATCGGAAAGGGTAAAGCTTAAAATCGGAGAAGGGATAACGGGATATGTTGCAAAAAACGGAGAAGCTATTCTTGAAAACAATGTCAGGAGCAATCCCCGGTATGTCGCCGTATCAAAGGATATTTCCTCCGAACTTGCGGTGCCGATGATATTCGGAGGCAAAACGACCGGTGTGATAAATGTAGACAGCATACACCTTAACGCATTCAGCGGAGAGGATAAGGAATTGCTGACGACCCTTTCAAATCACGCCTCTGCCGCGATTAACAACGCGAAACTCTTTGAAAAAATGGCAAAATAACCGCATTTTTTCATACCCCATCAATCACATCTTCGTTAAAATCCCTGAAGTATGTGACAAAATCCTGTTTCGAAAGATAGGAGTCGTTAT
>CAZJVM010000140.1:0-3068 GCA_964549305.1 uncultured bacterium | reverse complement strand
CAAACTATAGACAGCTTTTTACTAATGTTGTTGAACGGGCTGGTAAGAAAACTTCCTATTAGTGCACCTCCACCATAGGGCTTCATTTTTGTCATCTTCTGGCGCCTTTTTTTGTTATATTCTGGCTTGACCGGAAGAGCCAGTAAAAATAAACAACTGGATTCCCCAATCAAGTCGTGGAATGACTGTGTGGTTTTGGATTTTCCGAACAAGTCGTGGAATGACAATCGTTGGCGTCGTGGAATGACTTCTTGTTGTGTCGTGGAATGACTGCGCTGAAGACTATCCTTTAGTTAATCTTTACCCTTGCTTACTTCCTCCATAATCCTTGCAATCTCAGCGTCATCCCAGGTCTTATGATATTCCCGCGTCATTCTTGCAGTCACCATATTTGCAACATCAGGGCAGTGAAGATTATATGAATCCTTGTCAAGTCCGGCAAAAAGTGAAAAGGGAATGTTGCCTCCAAACTGAAAAGTTGTAATCCACGGAAGTGCTGCTGAAAAAAATGTTCCGCACAGACCAGCGGTGTTTGTTATTGAAACTTCAATCTTTTCTCCGACTTTGTGCTTGTGGGCGCAGAAACCGTTTATTTCAGTAATTTCCAAAAAGACTTTGTATTCTTTGAATTCATCGCACATTTTATCATCTCCTTTTTTAAAAAATTCCTGATGCAGGCTAATCGCTTTACTTTTTTTCAGGCAGTACTCTTTTATCCATCATCATTGTGAAAAACGCTTTTTGCGCTGAAAATGGAACTGTAAAACCATAATCCCTGAAAAGGTAATATTCGTTTTCCGCCTGACTGCCGAGAATCATATCAACCCACTGATTCACGGGACATCCGCAGGGTGAAGATTCCAGAACTTTTTCATATCCTGCACAGGCGATTTTGAGAAATTGATTAATGAGGTCTTTATCAAGTACGTCTTCTTTTGAGTATGAAAATCCGGTAATGTCGATATTCCTTTCTTTCATTCTTTTCCTGAATTTGTCTGAAATCGAAGAATAGTCAACTCCGAGGGGTGAAAGTTTTTCTGTGAGGTATTCATCAAATATCCTGATATGCTCCCCGCTTTGTACGGTTGGAAGTCCTGCAAAAAAATTGGTCGATATCTTTCCCTTCACATTCTGAAGCGATGCATCCGTGCACAGGGGCGGATATCCTTCGCAGGTTACCCACAGGCTTGAAGGAAGTTTTACAAAAATTTCACCCTCTCTGGTCTCCTTTTCTAAAATAACGAAACTGATTTTCCTTTTATCATCGTAAAACTCTTTTATATTATGGGTTACCTCTGTTTTTTTATAATCATAGTTGAAATTGTATTCTGCTATTTTTTCTCCCTGAAGGTTTTTCATTTCTGTCCTTTCTGAGTATTTCCGGTATTAGAACTTGATTATTGCGTTCATTATTCCCTTTGCAAGGTAGGAATATTTTATTTTATCCGGAATTATCTTGATGACCCTTCTCCTGAAAACTGATGGCATTTCCTTCATTCCGAGTTCTGCCAATGCCCTTTCAGGTTTGATGACATTCATTCCATCGTCAAACTCCGCTGTGCCCTCGTCGTAAACTTCCGCTTTTCCCCATCCCTGAATTCCCCTGCAGGAAAAGAATGTGGTATATGGAGAAGTTATGGTGAATGATATATTGGGATTCACCTTGAGGTTTGCAAACTTTCCTCCTCCTTCTGAACCTATATAAATGATAAAACCGTCATTCCTGTATTCAAGCACTGTTGCGCGCGGGATATCGTTACTGCAGGTTGCAAGCGTTAAAATGTTGCATTCTTTAAGGTATGCAAGCAGTTCATCTTTTAATTCATCTTCGCTTAGTTTTTGAACGGTTATTCCCTGTGAGCCGAAAAAATTCTTCAGATATTCCTGTACTTTCGCCTCTGACATTACATCATTTTCTGCCATAATCCCCCTCCTTTAAACATATGAGATAAAAAGTCACTGCATCTCTGATTCACTCTTCATAATTTTTTTAGCTTTCCAAAAACTTAAACAATTTGAAACAATAAATGAAAGTAAAAATATGAGACAGAATCTGATATTTTGTATTTTATTACTTGTAAATCTGTTGAATATTTCATTATAGTTTGAAAAATATGAATAAATAATAAAATTTTAATTAAAAAAATGAAATATATGTAAATCACCATTAACCGCTTCAGCTGTTAAAATTATGGAATAATTATGGCTCGTAAAAAATCAGGAAGTTTCATAGGTATTGCCCTTCGCGAGGGTGTCGCCCCATACAATGTGGCGGTAGTTTATCTCCTTGCGGCAATCGTAATGATTCTTGCAGCACTGCCTTCTGTGATTCTGCCTCTTTTTCTTCAGGAGGAAATAGGTATTGATAAGGGGAATCAGGGGGTAATTAATACTGCCATAGCAATAGTCAACGAGATAATGGGAATGATTTGTGTGGGATTTGTCGGGCTATGGTCAGACAAATTCGGAAGAAAGCGCCTTGTGTCCTACGGATTTTTTTTCGCGGGCATATGCTTTGCCCTGCTTGGTTTCTCGGGAAGAATGGGCGTTTTTTTCGCCATTGGAGGATTACCTGCGGTTTTTGTTACGCGATGGCTTATCGGAATCGCGCTTCTCTTTATCTGGCCGCTGATTCAGGCGATTCTGACCGATTACACTTATCCCGAAGGCAGGGGAAAGATAATGGCAATAATGGGTTTTTCATTCACTTTTGGTTCGATGCTTGCTTTTGGGCTTTTCTCCAAACTGCCGGCTCTTATGGGTGTCATTAATGTGTTTGTTTTTGCCGGCATTGTTTCCCTCATCTTTTCCGCTGTTGCAAGCTTCGGGGTAGTAGATGTAATTCATGAAAAAGATAGGAAGAAGGTGGAATGGAAAAAAATTGTTCCCGTCCTGAAGGAAAGCTCGGGATTGAAACTTACCTATGCTTCGGCTTTTGTGGCACGAGCTGATGTCATCATTCTCGGTATGTTCGTTATGATTTGGGTGACAAAGGTTGCAGGGGATTTTGGAAAAACACCGGAACAGGCAATTGCAGAAGGCGGGATGGTAATCGGGATTTCAAGCGC
>CAZJVM010000139.1:1262-3246 GCA_964549305.1 uncultured bacterium | reverse complement strand
TTCAATTATTTTGAAATAAAAACTTCAAGGCCTTCACGCTCTTCATGGTAAAATAATATAGTTTGAGATAAATGTTATGGATAATATTAAAAGAATAATTCTGTTTCTGCCCTTCCCCTTTGCTTTTCTTGTGCTTCTTTTTTATCCCCGTACCGATATTGAAGCGTTGGCAATATTTATTCTTCTTCTCTCACTGACATTCATCGCCTACTCCTTTTATAAAAAAGAGATAACCGAAAAAAATTGCCCCTGGTGCGGAAGGCGAAAAGATGACAGTTTAAATCCCGTTAACATCGAATCCTGTACAAAAGCAGAGAATGAAAAACTGTTTAAATTTCTGAATTTTATCAATTCAAAAAGAATAACCGTTATTTTCTTCTTCTTGCTGATAGTGATCCTTTACATCATAAAACTTATTCTGAACTTTTATTCCGACACATCCCTTTTGATAAAAATAATCCAGTTCACACTGCTCTGCCTAACAGGATTTGTATTTATATTCTTCTCATCTCTCTACAACAGATACTCCGCGGAACCGGAAACTGAAATGAAACTTCCGCGCTTTGCTTCCATTCTTCTGCTTCCCGGAATAAATATAGGGCTTTGGACTCTGAAGATTTTCGGGGTGATTATCCTGATTGTCGCCTCGGATAGTGCTCTGCCGCTTTTCTCCCAAATCTTGCTTGCCATAATGTGAATGCCGGATTTGGCGTAATACTTTGTCACCTGTCAGTTCGTAAATGCTCAAATATAGAAACATATGTTCCGCTTTCCTCACTGCCAGTTTCCTTGTCTTCCATTCAAATCCAACATTCATACCAAAAACCGACACAGCGAAAGGGCGACGCGGTGACAGGGAGTAAAACAGATGAATTTCTTCTAAATATTGGCAGAAAAAATACAGGGTGCATACCTCTGCATCTGCCCTATTTTACAGGAATCAATACTGCTACGTTGCCTACTGAATGGAATTTAATAATAAAGTTGCATTTAAATATCAGTAATTTATTATTAGACTAACATCTTATTGATTTTTTACTCTTTTTTTCAATAAACTATAATTATAACTCAAAATGTCACTTGCCGAAAAAAATGCCGGTAAAATAACTTTTGAAAAAGTAATCTATGACGTTGCCAAAAAATTTTCAGCCTTTACGGGAGAGGATTTTTTTCGCCAGGTAGTCGCTTACCTTGTTGACATCCTCAAAATGGACATTGCCTTCATCGGCAAGTTAATCGAAAAAGATGTCGAGATGGTAAAAACCATTGCCGTCTGCGAAAAAGGAAAAATAACGGACAACTTTGAATACACCCTTGCAAATACACCCTGTGAAAATGTAATGGGACAATCCATTGCATCATATCTCAAGGATGTTCAAAACACATTTCCCAAAGACGATTTACTGAAGAAAATGGACATTCACAGTTATGTGGGTGCGCCTCTTTTTGACTCAAAGCAAAACCCTCTGGGCATAATAGTCGCGGTACACAGGAAACCTTTAACAAATTCTACCTTCCCGCATTCTATTCTCAATCTTTTTGCAACGCGTACGTCAACGGAGATGGAAAGAATACTGATGGAAGAAGAGCTTAAAGATAACGAAAAAAGATACCGCACCGTTGTAGAGCATCAGGAGGAATTCATAGTCAGATGGAAGCCAAACGGAATACGCACATTCGCGAACAGCGCGTATTTAAGATACTTTGGTCTATCCCCTCAGGATGCAATCGGTACGAGCATAATGAGTTTTATTGCCGACGACGACAGGAAAAAGGTCCGCCAAAAGATAGCTCGGCTTACTCCGGAAAATCCATCGGAAATGGATGAGCATCAGATAAAAAAAGCTGACGGCACAATAGCGTGGAATCAATGGATAGACAGGGCAATTTTCGACGGCAGCGGAAATTTAAAGGAAATTCAATCCGTGGGGCGTGACATAACAAAACAGAAAGAAGCGGAAATCAAACTCAAAAAAAGTGAAGA
>CAZJVM010000139.1:0-1162 GCA_964549305.1 uncultured bacterium | reverse complement strand
GAAAAACTCAGACAGTCTCAGAAGTTGGAAGCAATCGGTTCTCTTGCGGGAGGAATCGCTCACGACTTTAACAACCTTCTCGTTGCCATTCTCGGCTATGGAGACATCCTCGCCGAAAAACTCAAAGATGATGAATCTATGTGTAGATATGCCGTTGAAATAAAAAATGCCGGAAATCGTGCAGCAAGTTTGACAAGGCATCTTCTCGCATTCAGCAGAAAACAGGTGCTTGAGATCAAGGTCATAAATCTAAACATGTTGATAAATGATATGCTTAAGATTCTAAGCCGGGTGATAAGCGAAAATATAAAAAAAGATTTTCTGCTGGACGAAGGGCTTGGTCTGGTCAAAGCCGATCCGATGCAAATCGAGCAGGTAATATTGAACATTGTCGTAAATGCCCGCGACGCAATGCCTGACGGCGGGAAGCTTACCATAGAAACAAGTAATGTTGAATTTGACGAAAAATATATTGACGAACATCCCGTCGTTGAAAAGAGTGGGAATTATGCAATGGTTTCAATCAGCGATACGGGAAAAGGAATGGACAAGGAAACTAAGGAAAGAATATTCGAACCCTTCTTTACCACAAAGGAAGTGGGAAAAGGAACGGGATTAGGACTGTCAACGGTCTACGGTATAGTAAAGCAAAGCAGCGGATATATATGGTGCTACAGCGAACCGGGAATCGGAACTACTTTCAAGATTTATCTTCCTCGCACAGATGAAGTGAAAGATAAAGATATCAGAGATGACAGGTCCAAGGAAGTATTTACAGGCAGTGAAACAATACTTGTCGCAGAAGATGATGAAAAAGTTCTCACAATACTTTGCGAGGCATTGAAGTCATACGGATACGAGACATTGCAGGCAAAAAACGGAGACGAAGCAATATCATTAGGCAAAAAGGAAAAGGGAAAAATCGACCTTCTAATAAGCGATATAGTGCTTCCCGACATAAAGGGGAACAAGCTTTCTGAAAAAATTAAAAAATCAAACAGTAAAATGAAAACAATTTATATGTCCGGATATACCGAAAAAAATATTATCAGCGAAAATCTTATCGAGGAAGGGTCCATCTTCCTCCAAAAACCCTTCAATATGGACACTCTTCTTCGCAAAGTTTCAAAAACGCTCAAAGGAAGTTGAGACACAGCGAAAG
>CAZJVM010000138.1:0-3265 GCA_964549305.1 uncultured bacterium | reverse complement strand
GCTTATGGTTGTGGTTATGAAACTGTTTGCATATGCCTGATTTGCCTGATCGATAAAATTTTGAAGCATAGAGTCAAGATTGTTGCCGTATTTGTCTTTCAGCTTCTGAGTGTAGAGTAGAAGAACATCTATCTTCGAACCGTCTTCCTGAATATTTTCAATTTCGAGAGGAGAAATCTCTTTTTTTTTCAAGGGAGGAACAAGGGCATCGTTTATAAGCGGACCTTTCATTGATGAGTCGGATTTTGTGACGATGTAGTCCTTTCCTCGTGGTTCTATGGAATAGGAATTTCCCCCTGTGTTGATTCGTCCAGACAATCTTCCCTTTACAACTGTCAGCACCGCGCTTCCAAAGCGGTCGCCGGAAACTTTACCGAACCACGAATAATTATTTTTTCCCCGTCTTGCGCTTTTGCTCTTTTTTATGATTACTGTTTTATCGGGCAATTCCGCCTTGATTTCACTGATTCCGCTTTCGGGATTAATCAGTGAAAAATTCGCTGAAACCCGAATTCTGTCACTACTCTTGTCCTGTCTTTGAGAATAAGCTTTTACATTATTCGCTCTTTTTAGAAAGAAAGGTGTTTCAAATGAATATGATAAAAATGCGCCGGAAAGTAAAAATACGAAAAAAGAAATTATGATTAAAAATCTTCTGCTTCCTCTTATCATTTGTTTTCTCCTTTATATTTCATATATTAATATTTTACGTGAAAAACAAGAGTGATTGCTGGTATAGTTTTTAACTGTGGAGTGTTGCTTTCTGTATTGATCTGTGGATGAAAAATGAAAGAGGTTGATATTTTATGAGGGAAGAGAAAGAAAAAGTAATTTTTGCCGGTTTTTTCATTCTTCTTATTGTTGCGGGATTGCTTTTTTACCGTGCCATAGATATGCCGGAGGAAGGGTTGAAAGAAATTGTCAGGAGAAGCGCGGAGGTTTTACAATACGGACCCTATGAAAAAATAGATATTAATGCCGCTGACGCGAAATTCATTTCTAAAATACCGGGAATAGGCGCTGTTTTGGCTGAGAGAATAATAACATTCAGGGAGGCGAGCGGAAAATTTAATAAAATCTCCGATGTTGAAAAAGTGAGCGGAATAGGGAAAAAGAAAGCTGAAACATTGAGCAAATATGTCATATTCAAATAAACAGATTACTGTAATTTCAGATTTTGACGGGACAATTACCCAAAAGGATGTCTGCTATCATCTCCTCGAAAAATACGCGGATTTCAAATGGAAGGAGATAGACGACAAATGGATAAAGGGAAATATAAGCACGGAGGAAACATACAGAAGCATTCTGTCAAAGCTGAATATCGGCCAAAGCGACCTTAATAAAGTTATAGATGAAGTTGAAATCGATAAAACATTTGCCAGTTTCGCGCGTCGCTGTAAAGCAGAAGGTATACGAATTATTGTGGCAAGCGACGGACTCGATTATTACATCGAGAAGATTTTAAAAAGAGAAGGACTTGAGTTTATTCCCGTATACGCGAATAAACTCAGATTTGAAGAAGGCAAGTGGGTAATGAGTTTTCCGGGGACTCTGAACGGAAAATGCAGAAGAAGAAAAAATCCCTGCGGATGCTGTAAAGGTGATATTGTGCTTGAAGGAAAGAAAGAGGAAAATAAAATTGTGTTTATCGGTGACGGGGCGTCGGACAGGTGCGCGGCGGACAATGCGGATTATGTTTTCGCAAAAGGTTTTTTGAAGAAATACTGCGAAGATAATAATGTAAAACATTATCCCTTTGAAACATTCAGCGACGTGGAAAAAATATGTGTGCAAAAAAAATTTTTCAAGGGAGGCAAAAAATGAAAAAATTATTAACCCTTTCAATATGCCTGCTTCTTTTTTCCGTGATTTCCTGCAGCAGTCCCATTTCCATAAAGAAATACGTTTATGACACCAAGGCGCCGGAAGAAACAGGGGATGTCACTCTGTCTGGTACACTTGTATGCCTGAACTGTAATTTCGATCCTTCAACAGATGCGCGCGAATTTTGCAAAAAATACGGACATCAGCATGTATTGAGGGCAGTTGACGGGAGAATCTATTCAATCGTAAAAGACGAAAAAACAAAACAACTTATCGAATCCGATGAATATCACGGGAAGGCGGTAACCGTAACGGGGCGAATCATTATCAACAGCAGGGCGATTAAAGTGACATCATACGATTTGTTTTGAATAAAAAGTAGATTACGAAACTTTTTTCCTGCTGCTGCTTTTTACCCACTTAAATCCTATGAGTTCTCTGTACATTTCCTCCCTGCGGTCGCGCATAAAGGGCCATATTTTTCTCGTTTCCTCGACTTGGGTAAAATCTATTTCAGCAACAAGTATGCCGTCATTTATTCCGCTTGGCCCGCAAATTGCTTCTCCGTCAGGATTCAGACAAAAGCTGTCGCCATAGAAATTGTTGAATTTTTCCTTACCTACCCTGTTTACGCGAAAAACGAAAACTCCGTTTGAAATAGCGCTTGCGGCAAGGGATTTTTCCCATTTGTTCTTCGCGGGGTCAAGGTCGGACGCGGTGGGCGCAAAAATAATTTTAGCGCCCTTCAGAGCGAGAATTCTTGCAACTTCAGGGAAAAAAACATCCCAGCAAATCTGAACGCCGATTTTTCCGTAAAGGGTATCAAAAACAGGGAAACCGGAATTGCCCGGTTTGAAAAAAGCCTTTTCATACCAGTAGGGTATGTCGGGGATGTGAATTTTTCTATAAATGCCGAGAAGTTTTCCGTCGGCATCGATTACTGCCGCACTGTTGAAGTAAATTCCGTCGTCTTCCTTTTCAAAAAAAGGGCATACCATTACCACGGAATGTTTCTTTGCGAACTTTTTCATCTTTGAAATAGTGGGACCTTTTGAAGACTCGGCAAGAGTAAGCGATTTTCTGGAATGCTGCATTGAAGGGAACCAGTTAAGGTTAAAAAGCTCCTGAAAGCATATTATCTTTGCGCCTCTTTCTATTGCCATTTCCGAAAGAGAAATTGCCGTGGAAAGATTTTTATCCTTGTCGTTTGAACAGGCAAATTGAATTCCAGCTACATTAATTTTCTTTTCCATATCTTCTTAACATTACTTTTCGGTGTAATTATGCCGGTAGAATTTTAAAACAATTATAATTGCTGTGAATGTTCAAAGTCAATTTTTGCTTTGTGAAGTTTGATAAATGGGATAAGTTCAAATTTCCATGTAGTCATTTATTTTTAAAAAGCTGTTGGGAAGATTCCCGCCTTTTTGATATATTT
>CAZJVM010000137.1:0-3435 GCA_964549305.1 uncultured bacterium | reverse complement strand
CAAGTCGTGGAATGACAATTGTTGGCGTCGTGGAATGACCTGTGGGATATAATAAAAAATCTTACTGTTATCTCTCCTGTACGGTTTTGTTAAGCAGTTTTGCCAGAGGTATTATGGCGAGATTCAGTATGCAGATAAGATAAAACATATCGCAGAAAGAGAGCATCATTGCCTGTCTGAGTGTCATATTATAGACAAACTGCAACCCTTGCGCAATGTCGTTTCCTGTAGCATAAAGGGAATGGGAGATAAGCTCTCTTATTTTTTCGAATGAAATCACAAAACCCGGGTTATAAGGTGTGAGTTTTTCCGTAAGCATCGACTGATGATACTGCGCGCGCCTTGATAAAGTTGTCATAACAAATGCTGTGCCGAAACTTCCTCCGAGATTTCTTAAGAGGTTGAAGACTCCTGTTGCATTTCCCATTTCTTCTTTAGGGATAGTGCTCATTGTGACAGTCATAAGAGGGACAAAGAAGAAAGCAACCCCGATTCCCTGCACAACCCTTGGCCAAATGACATTGGTAAATCCTGCGTCAAGATTGAGCTGTGACATAAGATAAACTGCGTAACTTCCAATAATAAGACCAAATACAAGTAGTTTGCGCGAGTCCATGTATTTCATCAGGATTCCTGATATTGGCATAAACAGAAGGATAGTAATCCCTCCGGGACCAAGCACTATGCCTGCAAGTGTTGCAGTGTATCCCATAACTGTCTGAAGATAGATTGGATAAAGCACTATGCTTGCAAACATTCCAAAGAAACCAAAAAACATCAGAAGATTTCCTGCAGTAAAAGATGTATCTTTAAAAACCCTCAAATTCACGACAGGATTTTTAACAAAGAAAAGCTCGGTTACTACAAAAAGGATTAAGCTTACTCCTGCTATTATACTAAGAGTGACTATGAAATCAGAGTGAAACCAGTCTTCTCTTTCTCCCTTATCAAGTAAAATCTGAAGAGACCCCAAACCAACAGCAAGAAATCCGAGTCCAAAATAGTCAATTTTCCGTGTGGTTTTTCTGATGTAAGGAGGGTCAAAGATGAAAAATGTTATCATTAATATTGAAAAGATACACACAGGTATATTGATATAAAAAATCCATCTCCACGAGAGGTTATCTGTGACCCATCCGCCCACAAGGGGTCCGATAATGGGCGCCACGACTACGCCCACGCCGTATGCCGCCATCGCGCTTCCGTGCTCGGCAACAGGAAAAGTTTCGAGGAGTATTGCCTGAGAAAGAGGCTGAAGCGCGCCTCCGCCCAATCCCTGAAGTACTCTGAAGAACACGAGCATTTCAAGATTAGGTGCCATCCCGCACATAAAAGATGAAAAAGCAAAAGTAGTGACGCAGAGGGTGAGAAAACGCTTTCGCCCCACAACACTGCTAAGCCACCCTGTAATGGGCAGAATAATTGCATTTGAAACAAGGTAGGATGTGAGTACCCACGTCGCTTCGTCTACCGAGGCGCTGAAACTTCCCCTAATATGATTGAGCGAAACATTGGCAACGCTCGTGTCCATTATCTCGATGAATGTGGGCACGATTACCGTAAATGCCACAATCCACTTGTTTACATATTTCGGCGCGGGTGTCATTGCGGAATTATTCTTCCGGTTTCAGGGGAATCTTTACGATGCAGGACATTCCGATGCGAAGTATGTCTTCCGCATTGTCGTAATTGTCGAAATATATCTTTACGGGAACACGCTGTACAACCTTTACCCAGTTGCCTGTTGCGTTTTCAGGGGGAAGTATGGAGAATGCGCCTCCGGTACCTGCCATTACCGATTCGATGTGGCCTTCAAATTCCCTGCCGGGATAGGTGTCTATCTCGATTTTTGCCTTCATACCACGCTTTAGTTTTTCAAGCTGAGTTTCCTTGAAATTTGCTTCCACCCAGATATCATCGAGTGGTACTACGGCAAGAAGCGCCTGCCCCTGAATTATGTGGTTTCCCTTTTCAACGCTTTTTCGCGTGATGTAACCGTCAACAGGCGCGTAAATTTGCGTATATTTAAGATTGAGCTTTGCCTTTTCGAGCTCTGCCCTTCTCTCTTCAATAAGCGCTTCGGATTTTCCGGGAGTGATGAGCGCTTGCGCCTCTTTAAGCGATTCTTCATCTGTCTTAATCTGCGCTTCGGTCACTTTGAAGGCTGTTATGGCACGGTCTAATTCATCTTCGGGCATAACCTTTTTTTCAACAAGAGTTTTGATGCGGCGAAGCTCGGTTTTTGCCAGTTCAAATTTTGATTTTGAAAGAACGATTGCCGCTTTTGCCGTTTCCACTGCGGCATATCTTCTTCTGATTTCCTGCTTTGCGTTTTGAAGCGCTGCTTCCGCTTTTTTAACTTGTACGATGAAGTCTGCGGGGTCGATTTTGAGAAGAAGGTCGCCGCTTTTTACCTTCATATTGTCCTTTACATAAATTTCAGTCACCGTGCCGGTGACGCGGGGGCTTATCATATGTATATGCCCGCGGACATAGGCGTTGTCAGTTGTTACGCGTGTTTTCAGATACTGCCAGTAGTAGTATCCTCCCATTGCGCAGATGGAAAAAACCAGAATAAGAATAATTATTCCGGCAATTTTTCGTTTTCCGTTATTATTTTTTTTTGCTGTGCCGTTATTTGTTTCATTTTCAGCGGTCATTTTTCTTTATTCCTTTCAGAAAAAGGTCAACATACTCTTTCACCACATCTTTCCTCTTGAATTTACTTATCTCCTTTTCAAAGAAGAATTCCTGATTGATGAAATAAAAAAAGAACATTCCAAAAAATCCCCGGGCGGCAAGGGGAGAGCTGAAATGCCTGAAGCTTCCCTTGTCCGAAAGATTCGACAGATAATCAACAAAATGGCTGAATACCTTTTCGATAAGGTTTTTGTAAATCATCTTTGCCTGCTTCTGGTGCGAGTATGCTTCCATTGTCATTATCTGTACGAGGGATTTATTGCGGTAAAGATTGTCAAGAAAACTTGTTGCAAGAAGTTCAAGGGCTTTTCTCAGAGGAAGTGTTTGAAGCTCGGGCTCGAGCTCTTCAAAGCGCGCGAGAAATGTGTAATGCTCGATTACTTTCTTGAAAAGATTCTGCTTACTCCTGAAGTTTCTGAACAGGGTGACTTCATTCACTCCCGCGGCATCTGCAAGCATCTTGGTAGTGCTTCCCCGATAACCGTGCGTGGAAAAAACATTGAAAGCGCTTTTCAGGATGAGCTTCTCCCTCTCATCGCGTGATAGAGCTTTGTTATTTTTTGTCTTCTTTTTCATATTGGTTTTAGGTAATAATGCAAGTAAGTACTTGCTATCAAATAAACTGATGTTTGTCAAAAGAGTTTTTCTAATATGAAAAGATTTATGACTGCTGATAATTTTGGACAAAAAAAGACACGGAAATTCATAAATAAGCTGTCGGATTATTGAACATAT
>CAZJVM010000136.1:0-3486 GCA_964549305.1 uncultured bacterium | reverse complement strand
AGAAGGTTTGTCATTGTTTCGGATATTGCTTCCGGTGAAGTTGATATAATCGAAAAGGCGCTTCGTGAAAAGTAGTAGTGTTCATTCCCTACAAATTTGGAACCTTTCTGAATGTAGTCTGTCTTAAAGTAATGTCAGTGAAATTCACGAAAACTTTTCAAGGAGGTGATGAGGAGATGAAGAGAACGATGTTTATTCTTGTATCGGTTGTTGCAGTGGTTTTTCTCGCAGTTGCAATTCTGACAATTGCCGCGGATAATAATCCGCCCAATACCAGTCCGCAGGCAAATAACGGTTATTCCTGCTGCGGAGGCGCGCCTGGCGAGGGATTTGTCCCGCCCTGCGCGAATTACGGGGCAAAAGGCGGCAAAGGAATGTTTAAGGGAAGACGGGGGATGTGTGGCGGATGGAATTGTCCGGGACCGTGGTTTCAGAATGCCCCTCAGAAAAATCAACGGCAAGGCAATCCGCAGAAAGGTAAATAGATTTTTTAGAAAGAAATTTTAAAGAGGCAGGCATTAATCGTGCCTGCCTTTTTTATTTGACAACGAATTTATTTTGTAAATATATTGTTGCAGGGAAAAATGATGACTTTAAATGTAATATTGGATAAATAAAACAATGCTGTACTTAGAAACAACTAATAGCTTAGGAGGACTGATTAAAAAACACTATTATGATGTACTGCCTTTCATAACGGGCAAAAAGTTGCAAAATATAATTAATGCATTTGTTGAAATGAAGTTGAAGAAAACAATATGCACCTCAAATCCCTTTATTTATCGTGTTGACCCTTGTACTTTATGTAATTTACGTTGCACTTCCTGCAACACTTATAAGATAAAAACTAACGAAAAAAGAGTAATGGATTTTGTGAATTTTAGAGAGATAACGGAAAAAATTAAAAAATCGGCAATAAGAATATCTCTATATGATATGGGAGAACCGCTTTTAAATAAAGATATTTATAAAATGATTAAATATGCAACTGATAATAATATAAGCACATTGATTAGCACAAATTTCAATTCATTTAGTAAAAATGACTTAACGTCGCTTTTTGACAGCGGATTGACGGTTTTAGAGCCATGCCTTGACGGATTTACTCAGGAAACATATGAAACATACCGCAGGGGAGGAGATGTTGAGCGGGTAAAAAACGGAATAAAAATGGTCATTCAGAAGAAAAAAGAAATGAAAGCAAAATGGCCCTTCGTGAATGTGCAGGTAATAACCTTTAATCATGTCATAAAGGAATTAAAAAAAATCAGAGTTTTTTTAAAAAGCTGTGATGTTGACAAAATAACATACCGCAAAGAGAACCTTGGATTCGATTCACCGTTAACCTTTGCAACTGATAAAATCGTTCCGAAAAGATCTCCTTGTTTTTGGCTTTATGTTGGCATGGCGGTGCGCCCTGACGGAAGCGTTTGTCCCTGTGATGGCAGGGGTATAAATCGTTTTAAATATGGGAACATTTTAAAACAAAGTCTTTCTGAGATTTGGAATAACAAATATTATCAGTTTTCCCGCGCACTTTTTCAAAAAGGGCCGGATTTGGAGTATGATGAGGAAATGGAGGCAGTCCCCTGTTTGCGTTGCAATGAATTCAGAAAATATCGCAAAATGAAGAAAAAAGCGATTACGCGCCAATCTGTTTCCTGTTCCCATGAAGCAAGGGCAATGTAATTTGCGAAACGCGCTTTCCCCGACCCCGTTGACAATTCCCTTCTTCAACTATATTGCCAATTAGCAGTAAACATCCAAAAAAGGTATTGCCGTTGCTTTTGATTCCGGGGAAAATGTTTTTATCTCGGATGGTTACGTTTCAATTGTTGACAGAGATTAATCCGCTAAAGTTAATCCCCTGATAAACATTTTTAAACAAAATTGGCGGCAACACCCCTTACCCTGCTTTTCAGCTTTTCCTGAATCGGGCAGGAAAATACGATAAAGCAATACCTTTCCCCATTTGGAAATGCAGCATATCCTTCACGTCCCGCAGTAAAAGATTCATTCAGGACCTCGCAGTGAAACAATTGTAAATCTTCGTATGTAAAAAATTACCTGAAAATTCAGTAGGTTTAATTCAATCTGGTGCCCTTTGGGGGAAGTGGCATATTTCTTGCATAAAAACCTGGCAGGAATCAGATTACAGAAAGAGGAATATGAACGATAAAATCCCGTTTTTCTTTGATAAAAGTGTCCTGTCAAAATTTTTGATAATAAGTCCGTCATACAGGTGCAATCTTTTCTGCAAGGGGTGTTATTCAAAAAACAGATATAAAGACTCCCTTCTCGATACGAAACGTCTTGATAAACTGATAACCGATAGCGAGAAATCCGGTATTTCGTTTTTTATAATAAGCGGTGGAGAACCGCTGATGATTGAGGAACTGGACAAAGTGGTAAAAAAACACAGAGAGTCATTCTTCTGGATATTTACAAATGGAACACTCTTTGACAACATTCAAAGTGAAAAATTTAGCAAAGTTTACAATGTTTTCTTTTTTTTCAGTGTGGAAGGAGAGGAAAAAGAAACTGATTTCAGACGCGGGAAAGGAATTTATAAGAAAGTTATTGAGGCAATGAAAACTGCGCGCTCTTCAGAAATTCCATTCGGATTTTCCTGCACTGTTGCAGATTATAATGTCAAATCTATTGACAAGGATTCTTTTATTGATGAAATGATAGGGTACGGATGTGAGGGCGGTATTTATATTGAGTACAAGGATTTTTTTGATGGAAAAGAGGAATTAAGAGAATGCTCATATGAGGAAAAAGCGCGATTTGAGAAAAATATTTCAGCAAAAAATTTTGAAAAAGATATATGGATTTTGTATATGGAATCAATTGAGAGGGCGTTAGGAGGATGTCAGGGGGGAAAGAGATTCTTTCACATCGACCCCCTGTTAAAAATAACGAATTGTCCCATGCTTGAAGACGCGTCAGGAGTAGTGCCTGATAATGATAAGTCGAACGGTGTTATTATCTAAAAAGTACCCATAGCATAAGGAGAAAGACTGTATGAAAAAAAGTTTAAAGGCATTCGCGGTGGTTATTATGATTTTAATGCCCTTAAGTTATGCCCTTTCGCATTCATCATCGGGGTGGACTGCGCCTGAAGAATCAAAGAAAATAAAAAATCCCGTGCCTTCCACTGCTGAATCGGTAGAGAGAGCAAAGAAAAACTATATTGCAAAATGTCAGGTTTGTCACGGCGATAAGGGCGACGGCAAAGGTATTCTTTCTGCAAGTCTTACCGTAAAACCGGCAAACTTCACAGACAGGGAGATGATGGATTCAATGACGGACGGCGAGATATTCTGGAAAATGGGAGAGGGCAAAGGGGCGATGCCGTCATGGAAAGAAACACTGAAAGAAAACGAAAGATGGGACCTCGTGAATTTAATACGGACATTTTCCTCACCGGGAGAAGAAAAATAGATTTCCGAAAGGTTTCGAAAAATTAAAAAGTGAGATTGA
>CAZJVM010000135.1:0-3525 GCA_964549305.1 uncultured bacterium | reverse complement strand
AAAACTTCACTTTTTACCAAACTCCGTTGCAGTTATAATATACTTAACTGAGATAAAATATTTTCTGCAATCAATTTAACGGTGCCGATAGAAGATTTTCTTTACTGAGCCTGAATTTAAAAATGATAAAGAAAAACAAAACATTTATTTTTCTACTGCTGATTCTGCTTGTTGTGAGACTTCTCTTTGTCTTTTCCAATTTCGAGAATCTTTCGTGGTTTGAGGAAAGTTATAACGGAGGAATTGCCGTTGAAATTTTAAACGGTTTAAAGATGCCCCTCTTCTTTTATCAGCATCAGCCATATGCGCCGGGCGCTATGATAATGGGGATTGCGGCAGTGCCATTTTATTGGCTGTTTGGTGAATCCTATCTTTCCCTCAAAATGCTTGCCCTATTTGTTACGCTTCTGATTTTCACCTGCTGGTATTTCCTCGTAAAGAGAGTTTCGGGCGGGAAGGTTGCCCTTTTCTTTTCCCTGCTATTCATTATCGCGCCTCCAAATTCAATGAAGTCATCTCTTTATTCCCTTGGCAACCACTACGAGAGCGCGCTTTTTACGGCACTCGTACTTTATCTGTTTGTTGCCGGAGTTTATGAAAAGAAGAAAGACACGGATATATCATTGCTGTCCGTTGCTCTTGCGGGACTGGTCTGCGGTTTCGCGACATATTTTGTCCTCACTTTTCTCGTAACGGTGTGCCTTGTAATGCTTTTCTGGTTATTGAAGGATCGCCTTTTTTTTGTAAAAAAACCTTTCTTTGTTTTTTCGGGAATGTTTACAGTTGGGTTTTTGCCGTGGATTTACAATCTGATTCGCTACAGCGACAAGGTGTTGGATTTTCACGGTACGCCGATTTATCTCGTTACAAAATCTGAATCCTATTTTGCGAAGGCATTGCGCTATTTCTCCACAGGAATACCAATCTCATTGGGTTTTGAAGGCATTAAGGGCAAAAATATAGATGCCTACGCCTATTATTTTATTCTGATTATCGCCTCGTTTGTCTTTTATTTCGCGCTGAAAGAAGGATATTTCGAATCTGTCAAAAACATTTTTTCAAAGAGCGGAAAATACAATGACAAAACAATTATAAGGGGAGAGATGGTGTTGGGGTTTTTCCCTCTCATATACACTGCCATCTATATCTTTTCACAGTTTCCCCTGCCGAAGAAATATCTCTCATTCTTCAAATTCAGTTTTAGAGATGTCTATAATTTTATAGCATACAGGTATTTTTTCCCGCTTTATCCGTTCTTCTTTTTTATCATCGCATACTCCGCCGTGAAACTCATTTCAGGGGAAGGGCTCTTTAAGAAGCTTTCGGGATACGCGATGATTGGTGTCTGTCTCGCGTGCACTCTGTTCGGTTTCTACAGAGATGTTTCAAATCCCGATTGGTTTCGTGGAAGATTCTACGCCGGTTCGGATTATAATATAATCGGGAGAAAGATAGCCGATTACTGCGGGGAGGATGCCGGGTTAATGTACGGGAAACTTTCAGGGGTGCCCCGCCAGTACAGGATAGTGACATTCAGAGGGGCAGGCGAGCAGATTGGAATCGATTCAGATGATTATTCGCTGCTGGCGTCATTGCAGAAGAAATGCAAGGGAGAGGAAAAGAAATGGATTAATGAAGGATTTGCAAAGGGATTTTTCGAAAAATGCAGATATGACCGGGAATCAGAAACATTTTCTTTCTCAAAAGGCGACATTGACGTAAAGGCATTAATCAAAGAAGTTTCCGCGGAGTATCGTCCCTTATATTACAGGAATATGGGGAAGATTGTTGCCTATCTTTGCAACTTCAGTACGAGCGATAAGATATCTGAGTCTCTGAGAATTTTATCCAATGCAAGAGAAAAATATTCCGCTTCATTTGAAGACCTTAATATCAGGACGATGAATCTTTCGCCCGAAGCGTTTAATATGAAAATTTCAGAAGAAGGGGAGGGAGTCGGTGAATATGTTTACTCTGCTGTAGGAAGAGTGCTTGCGCCGCTTCCCTTTGTAAGCGAAAAGGAGTTTTTGAACTGGTATGAAAAAACTGATGCCCGCTACACAGACGCGCTTTTAAAGGGTATGTCCGGGAAGTCCGCGTTTTATTTTTACAGGAATTTTCCTCGTGCCGTAATTGCCCTTAAAAGAATTCCTACCGAATACAGAGGGTATTTTGTCGCCGCGGCAGGTGAGGCATTCTTCTGGAAATACTGGTATTCCATGAAGGATATAAAAAAGGGGAATAAGTCTTTTCCCTTTGAAGATGATAAGTATTTTTACAGGGGAATAGGCAGAGGGATAGGTTATCTGCTGTGGTGGGATGAGCCGTTCAGAGAAAAGTTTATTTCGCTCATTGATGAAAAATACAGAAATTACTGTGTAATGGGAATCGATGAGCGAATCGGGGAAACCTACGACTTAACCTTTCAGAATTCATTTAAATATTTTAGGATAAATGCCGGTTGATAAATAATGAGAAAAAAATTATGAAGCGCCTGAAGCTAATTAAGGGAAAGAAGGGCACAGCGATAAAAATAATGATTTTCTTTTTATGCGCTCTGCTCTTTTTTATTCCCTCCTGCTCGAAGAAAAGCGCTGATGAAGGCACATATAACATAGTCTTAATCGTTGCCGATACCCTGAGGGCGGATTATCTTTCCTGCTACGGCAACAAGTGGATAGAAACTCCCACCGTTGATTCACTTGCAGATGAGGGAGTACTTTTTGAAAACGCTATTTCGCAGGCAAGCTGGACGCTTCCTTCCCACGCGACACTTATGACATCACGCTATCCCATTCAGCACGGATGCCTGAGTTATAACAATCCTCTTTCAGAGAGCGAAACAACCCTTGCCCAAGTACTCAAAAATAACGGATATGAAACAGGGGCATTCATAAGCACATTTCTCGTTAGCTCAAAATTTGGATTTAACAGGGGATTTGACACTTTTGACGAAGACCTTGACGCCGATTATCAGCGACCTGTTGCGAAATTTCACAAAAAAACTCTTCGTTGGATAGAAAATAATAGTAACAATAAATTCTTTTTATGGCTCCATTATTTCGAACCTCATTATCCTTACCTCGAACATTCCCCCTATACGCAAAAATATGAAGAAGAGCTTAACGGTGATAAAAAAGGAGTCTTTGACCGTTCTCACGAATGGATAAAAGAAAAATACAACAAGGGCGCGGAGAATCTAAGCGACTCCGACATTAACCGGCTCAGAAGCCTTTATGGCGGAGAGGTCAGTTATCTTGACGGATTTATAGGAGAAGTTATCGCGAAACTCAAAGAGGAAGGCATCTACGACAAAACTATTATCGTCTTTACATCGGATCACGGCGAGATGCTCGGAGAACAGCATCTCATCGAGCACGGCGACAATCTCTACCAGCCTGAAATTCACGTGCCGCTTATTTTTAAACTGCCCCCCGCTATGAAGCTATCTGCCGGCAAAAGGATAAAATCCCTTGTTGAGCTTACCGATGTAATGCCCACGCTTCTGGGGCTTACGGATATAAT
>CAZJVM010000134.1:0-3564 GCA_964549305.1 uncultured bacterium | reverse complement strand
GAAATGACGAAGATTGCAGCACAACACAGCAGACGGACTTTTGCCGAAGCCGTCACTGACGAAGGATATCGCCAAAGACAACATTCACCCTACATTTCTACTATGACACTTACCCCCATACCGCCGCCGATACATAGTCCTGCAAGCCCTAAAGATGAGCCGCACTTTTTCATTTCATGAAGCAGTGTGACAAATATTCTTGCGCCGCTTGCACCGACGGGGTGTCCGATTGCAACAGCGCCTCCGTTGACGTTTACCTTTGACATATCAGCTTTAAGTTCGCGAAGCACTGCAATTGACTGTGCGGCAAATGCCTCGTTAAGCTCCATTAAATCCATATCCGAAATTTTCAACCCCGCCTTATCAAGCGCCTTTCTGCTCGAATAAAGAGGTCCCATTCCCATCATATCAGGTTCGACTCCGGCAATGGCATAGGATTTTATCTTTGCCAGCGGAGTTATTCCCAGCTCTTTCGCCTTTTCTTCCGCCATCACCACAATTGCCGCAGCGCCGTCATTTATTCCTGAAGCGTTTCCTGCCGTAATCGTGCCATCTTTCTTGAACGCGGGCCTCAACTTTGCAAGCATCTCCTTCGTACATCCTAATCTTGGAAACTCATCCTGCTTGAATATTACCGGATCGCCTTTGCGACTTGGAATTTCAACGGGAATAATTTCCTCTTCAAATTTTCCGTTATTAATAGCATCTTCCGCCTTGTTCTGGCTATTTACCGAAAACTCATCCTGCTCTTCCCTCGTAATTCCGTATTTCTCCGCGATGTTTTCCGTGATAAGTCCCATATGGACATTTCCGAAAGCACAGGTGAGACCGTCCTTTATCATCAAATCAACAGACTGAGAATCTCCCATTCTTGCGCCCCATCTTTGCGACGGAAGAGCATAAGGTGCCTGACTCATATTCTCAGTGCCTCCGGCAACGATTACGTCTGCGTCGCCTGAACGGATTTCCTGCGCCGCAAGCATAACTGAGCGAAGTCCCGAACCGCACATCTTGTTTATTGTAAATGCAGGAACCTCAACGGGAATGCCCGCATTGACGGAAACCTGCCTTGCAACACTCTGCCCAAGATTCGCCTGAAGGACGCACCCGTAGACAAGCTCGTCAACCTGTGACGGTTCAACACCTGCTCTCTTAATTGCTTCCTTTGCCGCAACAGCGCCAATATGCGCGGCGGAAACATTTTTCAAAGCGCCTCCGTAAGTTCCCACGGCAGTCCTGCACGCACCTGCTATTACAACATTCCTCATCTTGCTATTCTCCTTATGAAATCAGATTATATGAATTTTCAGGATAATTATTTGGTTCACTCTTCTTTAAAACAAAATAGCGGGGTTTGTCAATGAAGGACAAACTCTCAAATTTATTGCAATACATCCTTTCTTTCAGCTAATTTAGATTGAATACAAAAAATATAGAGCACATAGAAAAAATGAAGAATAATGACGATTTCTTAACACCGGAAAAACTCAGTTTTAATTTTATTGATTATTTGAAATCTCTATACTGCCGGCTCAGAGCATTCAGAAAAACCTTTAGCGTTGAGCCGGGTCTCTATTTTCTTGGAGAGCGATATGACAATAATACGCCTCTTCTCGTAACCTGTAACTACCATCTGACGGTTTTTCTCCTGTGGCGTATTCTGAAAAAAATCAACCTCAGAATTCTCGTAATCGATTCAAAAGGAATCAATGTATGGTGCTCAAGCGGTGAAGGACAATTCTGCGCAGAGGAAATTATGAAACAGCTCAACAGGTATGACCACAGTATTTTATCTGACGGCGTGAATATTGAGATTGTACTTCCCAAGCTTTCATTATCAGGCGTCTGCCTTGAAACATTGAAGGAGAACTTTGTTGTTCCACATATAGGACCTGTCTATGCTTCTAAAATCCCCGAATATCTGGGAAAACAACCTCTGAAAGATTGTATAAAAGATAAATTTGAGTTTTCATTGAGGGACAGGTTGTTTACCTTACTTCCCTCAACGATTCAATTCACAAAGTATATGCTGCTGTCAATGATACTGCTTTTTATATGGGATTTTTTCAAACACACGGAAATATACTGGCAGGTAATACCCATAGGGATTTTAATACCGATTCTATATATTTTATTTTTCCCCTTTTTCCCTGCGAAAACTTTTTCAATCAAAGGACTCTTTCTTTTCATTGCAATTGGCGGGGTTTTTTCATTTTACAATTTCATCTTGTCAGAAAATCAATTGGGCATATATGGATATTTATTTTACGTTTTCTTCATTGCCGGGACATCAGTTTTTTTCTCTCTATACTATACGGGAAACAGCGGTGTCAGTAATTATTCCCTTGTAAAAAAGGAAATAAAAAACTTTCTTCCTTTAAGTTTTGGTTTTTATTTGGCTTCGGTTGTTGTAATTATAATCAAGGGGATAAAAGGATGATTTCCTTCATCGAAGAAAAATGTACAGGTTGCGGAGTCTGCGCGAAAGTCTGCCCTCAGGCAGTCATTGCAATTATTGACGGCAACGCGCAAGTGACAGATTACCAATCCTGTATGGAATGCGGCGCCTGCAATCTTAACTGCCGATTCAATGCCGTTGAAGTTACAAAAGGCACGGGATGCCTGATTGCCATAATAAAAGAGGATATCCTCAAAATCGCGCCGAAAAACTGCGGTTGCGGCACTAACTGCGGATAGGTCAAAGCGGATAGTCAGGAAATTGTTTTAATGAAAAACTTACGGAATATTCACAGCATATCATTCGACGCGCTCAAGAGCAAAATGACCCTTTCGGAAGTTACAATGAAATATCCCCTTCCCTGGCGTCCCCTGCGCTCGCTGGGAATGATACGTTTTAACGGAAACTCATATACGGGCGAAAGATTTCACCGAATTTTAATAATGAAGACAACTATGATTCGGGGCGCGGTTAGCACCGTTTTTATATGTCCGAAACCTGAATACGGGATGCCTATCTTCGAATCTGAGACAATGTTTTTCGGAAAGAAAACGGTCTTTTTTATGGATGTGATGCAAACGCGGTCCTCTGACGATTCCAAAACCTCCCCCCTTTATGAAAAACTTATTGGAATAAAAAACAAATATGCAGATGAGCTTTCAAATAAGGTAAATCCTGAAGGCAGGATTGCCGAAGTCTTTTCTCCCGCCTTATGTTACGCAAACATTTCGCCTGATAGCGAAACAAAAATCGCTGACCTTCACGGGGAATATCTCGATGCTTACATCGAAGCGGTGCTAAACGCGGGAAAGCTTGAGAGAGATGAAGTTTTGAAAGCGGAAAAAAATCTTAATCATTTTGTAAATTTCACTACCGACAACGACCCCGCAATGAAGATACTCTACAAGCTCTACGGTGAAGAGGAAGGACGAAAGAGGTCATTCGATTTATTTTACGGGAAGTAAAAGTGTTACTTTGGGTCCCCGATAGAAAGTAAACTAGGATTTTCTCATCTGCTCCAAAAAAATATTGAATTTTTTGATATGGTTTTCTTTTCTTGACCATACTTTAATTTCTTTCATATTTACCTTTTGAGATTTTGCAAC
>CAZJVM010000133.1:0-3648 GCA_964549305.1 uncultured bacterium | reverse complement strand
ATTTTTATGCCTTCCTGCACGAAGGCGCAGAGTAAAAAAATGGTAAGACCTTCAGCGCTTTCCGGAAGCTGGTATCCCGCGGATAAGGCGGTGCTCGAAAAAACCGTCAAAAGCTATCTTGGCGAAACGTCAAAAAATAAACCTGAAAATTTTAAACCTGTGGCACTGATAGCACCTCACGCGGGATATGCATATTCGGGAAAGGCCGCCGCGACGGCATACAACTGCATAAAGGGGAGAGATTATAAGCGTGTAATAATTCTTGCCCCTTCCCATTACGCGTATTTTCGGGGGATTGCCTTACCGACGGCAGACGCTTTTGAAACGCCTCTCGGCACTGTGGATATAGATAAGGAAGCGTGCGATAAGCTTTTAGGGGCGAAGGGATTTGTGAGAGATTCAAAGGCGCACAGCAAAGAGCATTCAATCGAAATTCAGCTCCCCTTCCTGCAGACAGTTTTGAAGGATTTTCGCATCGTTCCACTTCTTGTAGGCGAAGTTGAAGGTAAGGAATATGAAGAATTAGCCCAAACGATAAAGCCCCTTATAAATAGCGAAACCCTTGTCATTGCAAGTTCCGATTTCACCCATTACGGCACGCGCTTCGGTTATCTTCCCTTTAAAAAAGATATTCCCGAAAATCTTGAAAAGCTCGATATGGGCGCGGAAAAATTTATCCTGAAAAAAGACGCGGCAGGTTTCGTAAAATATTTTGAAGATACAGGAATCACCGTGTGCGGCAGAAAACCCATTGCCATACTGCTCAATCTTCTCGATGATTCCATAAAGAGTGAAATGCTCTCTTATTATACTTCAGGTGATGTCACCGGTGATTACGGAAATTCCGTAAGTTACGCGGCAACTCTTTTTTACAAGGATACCGGGGAGAATGACGACAGGTATCTTTCTGAAGAAGAACAAAAGACGCTCCTTAAAATATCGCGGGAAGTGCTGACGCGCTATCTCTCAGGAAAGCCCACAGATGACCGTTTTCTGGAGACATTTAACATAACGGACAGGATGAGAGAGAAGAGGGGTGTATTTGTAACTCTTACGCGTGGCGGTATGCTGAGAGGGTGCATCGGATATGTTAAAGGAGTGGAACCGGTTTTCAAAGCGGTAAGAGACAATACGATAAATGCCGCGTCACGAGACCCCCGTTTTCAGCCCGTAAAATTTTCCGAAGGCAGGGAGTGCGTAATTGAAATATCAGTCCTGACTGTGCCCGAAGAAATTTCCGATGTGATGGATTTTGAGATAGGAAAGCACGGACTCATTCTTCAAAAAGCACTCGGAAGCGGTTTGCTTCTTCCTCAGGTGCCCGTGGAGTATGGATGGGACAAAATAACATTCCTGAGGCAGTTATCGAGAAAAGCGGGACTTCCGGCAGATGCCTATGAAAGCGGAGCAAGGATGTGGCGCTTCGAAGCGCAGATTTTTTCCGAAGAAGAGCCGGAAATAAGATGAAGAGGCGAGGATTCATAAATGCTCTTTTCCTTTCTGCTTTAACCTTCTTTTCCGCCTTTACAAAGAAGATTGCCCGTTCCGAAGGTTTCTTTGACGACATTTGGAAAAAATTAGGCGGGACTTCAGCAGGCAGAAGGGAAAACGCTTCAAATGTGATTATTAAAAGAAACGCGGAAGTCGTTATCTGCAGGCGTGAGGAGTTTGGGAAAACCGCCGGAATCAAAAAAAACCTTCTTCTTCAAAATATGTTTCAGGATAGCGTCAGGTCGCTTTTTAAAGTGTCAGACTACAGAGACGCGCTGAATGCGCTTTTTGCCGAAGACGATGTAATCGGAATAAAAGTGAATTGCCTCGCGGGGAAGGGACTTTCATCAAATATACAACTTGTAAATGCCATTATAAAATCACTCAATGAATCAGGAATCAGTGACAGGCAGATTATAATCTGGGACAGGACCGATAAAGACCTGATTCGCGCGGGATATGAGATTAGCAGGAGAAGAAACGGGCTCAGATGTTTCGGGACAAACAAGGATTATGAAAACGAGATTTCCTTTTCAGGTGAAGTGGGAAGCTGTTTCAGCAAAATTCTTACGAGAGAGTGTACTGCCCTCATCAATGTTCCCGTGCTCAAAGACCACGACCTTGCCGGCGTGTCAATCGGCATGAAGAATTTCTATGGCGCCATTCACAATCCCAACAAATATCACGATGATGCCTGCAATCCTTTTGTTGCCCATTTGAACCTTCATCCGCAAATTCGCGACAAACTGAAACTCACCGTTTGCGATGCCCTTACGGCACAGTATCACGGAGGTCCCGCGTACAGTCCTTCCTATACGTGGAGTTTCAACGGAATTCTCCTTGCGACTGATGCTGTTGCCCTGGACAGTACGGGGTTGAAGATAATCGAGGATAAACGGAGAGAAAAGGGGATGAAGACCTTCAAGGAGGAGAAGCGTGAACCGCTTTATATTAAAACGGCGCAGGAATCGGGACTCGGCACCTATGACAGAGAAAAGATAAAGGTTAAGGTGGCATAACTTTATGGAAAGAAGAGATTTTATAAAATGCGCCCTTTGCACAGGGTGCGCCTTTACCCTTATAAAGGCGGGGACAAAGATTGATTTTACCCGAAATGCCTTTGCCGGAACAGAGAAGCAATCAAAGGAAAACCTGAAAGAATGTATGTTTTACAAAAAACTCGACCAACTGCGCGTAGAGTGTCAGGTTTGCCCGCGAAAGTGCAGGATTGCAGATATGGAAAGGGGATACTGTGGTAATAAGGAAAATCATTCCGGCACATATTATTCTCTTGTCTATTCGAGACCATGCGCCATTCATACGGACCCCATAGAAAAAAAACCTCTGTTTCATTATCTGCCCGGCACGACGGCATTTTCCCTTGCCACGGCGGGATGCAATATTGAATGCAAGTTCTGTCAGAATTGGGAGATAGCGCAGTTTCGTCCCGAGCAGGTTGAAAGCGCCTATCTCACTCCCGAAGATGTTTTGAGGCAGGCGAAGTATCAGGGCGCGAAGTCCGTTGCCTGCACCTATTCCGAGCCCGTTGTTTTTTATGAATATATGCACGATATTGCCAAACTCGGGAAAAAGAAGGGCATCAATACGGTTATGATTTCAAACGGCTACATTGAAAAGGAACCGATGGAGGAACTTTGCAAGTATCTCGCCGCGGTAAAGATCGACCTCAAGGCATTTACCGAAGAATTTTATAAAAAAACCTGTAGCGGCGAACTTAAGCCGGTTCTTGAAACACTCAAACTTCTGAAAAGCAGGGGAATGTGGTTTGAAATAGTAGTTCTCATCGTGCCCACGCTCAATGATTCCAAAAAAGAGATACAAGCGATGTGCAGGTGGATAAAAGATAATCTCGGCGCGAATGTTCCCGTACATTTTTCACAGTTTCATCCCACATATAAGATAAGAAATCTTCCCATCACTCCTGTGCAAACCCTCGATATGGCAAGAAATACTGCAATGTCAGAAGGAATAAATTTTGCCTATGTGGGAAATATTCCGGGACATCCGGGCGAAAGCACCTACTGTCCTTCCTGCAAAAAAAAGGTTATCGGGCGAGTTGGATATTACATCACTTCCAATAAGATTAAAAACGGGAAATGCTCATTCTGTTCACATCGAATTCCAGGTATATGGGAA
>CAZJVM010000132.1:0-3774 GCA_964549305.1 uncultured bacterium | reverse complement strand
CGGAAGATGACAATCCAATAAACGCTGTTATGATAACAAATTAAAAAGCACCGGAGGCGTGAGAACAGAGAAACAAAAACATATAAAGAAAGATCGATTTGATAATTAATGGTGCTTTTTCTTATGCTTTTTACCTTTATGCCTGAAAAGTTTGCCTTTAACCTTAATTTTTTCAGCGTCGTGAAAAGTGCCCGTAAGACTTCTGTCCATATCTTCAAGCTGATAAAGGTATGTTGTGCCTTTTTTTATCTTTCTGTCGGTAAAAATATAAGTTTTGCCCGCACCGGAATTTCCTTTTGCTTTGATTAATTTTGCGTTTATTTTCTTATATGAGCCATTCTTGCTGTTTTCCCTGAAAATATTGAATCCGAGAGTGTCTGTTTCTGATGATGTTTTCCATATTATTACAACCTTGCTTCCCCTCTGCTTTGCTCTGAAAGATGAAAGAGTAATGTACGTAGGCATATCATTCATAATTATTGAAAAAACATCAGTATTGTCTATTATCCCGTTTGCAAGATAGGCATTCGGTCCCGTTGCATAGACATTCACATTTATTCCCGTATGTCCCGTCGATGACCAGGAAACAGTGGGGAGATTCCCCTGCCCGTTATTTGCAAGCACCTGAAGTCCTCCTGTCTCATGGTCTGCAACTATGAAAATCAATGTGTCCGGATGAGTTGTTGCCCAGTTAACGGCAGTCTGTACCGAATCGGCGAATTCCATAGTTTCAAAGATGTTTCTTGCAAGGTTGTTAATATGTCCCGCGTGGTCTATTCTTCCCCCTTCAACCATAAGGAAAAATCCGTCACTGTCATTTTCAAGAATATCAAGGGCAGTCTGAGTCATTTCAGCAAGATGCGGAAGCGTGTCATACCCTGTATCTGAGCTTGTAAAGTAATCATATTCATAAGGAAGATGTGTTGCCCCAAACTGTCCTGAAACAGGATGAACAGTATTTGATATGAGAGATTCCATTTCCACACGATTTGTCACAACGCTGTATCCTGCGGCAATTGCAGTGCCTGCTGACATCCCGTGAGCGCCTCCGCCGAATAGGATGTCGGGCATTGTCTGATTAAGATAATCTGCGGCAATCTGTGAAAGATTGTTTCTGCTCGGTTCGTGCGCGCCGAATGCCGCAGGAGTTGCGTGGGTGATATAGGTTGTGGTCACAAGTCCCGTGCTTTTCCCCTGTGTCTTGAGATTTTCCAGCACCGTTGCAAGTTCTGATGAGTCACCGGGAATCGCCGTGCTGATTACACCGTTATTCACTTTTGTTCCCGTTGCCATTGCAGTTGCAGACGCGGCGGAATCGGTAACAGATGAATTTGCCGAAAATGTAGTCATCTGCGCCTGATAAGGAAATGATTCAAAGGAAAGAGTTCCTTCTGTGCCGTTTTCATATATCCCTGCCGCCTTTATTTCCTCTGGACCCATTCCGTCGCCGATTAGAAGAATGACATTTTTTGGCGCGCCATAGGCAAAGTGCAGGGTGAAGAAAATCAGGAAAATGCAGAAAGTGAAAACCTTATACTGATTGCAGTTCCGCATTTTCAAACTCCTTATTTAGTATTCAAAATTTGCCCACGGATGGTTTGCGTTTGCAGTCCCGCTGATATCTCCCACGCCTTGAACATTTACAATGGGACCGTAGCTGTTAGAAGCGTTAATGCTATAGTTGCCTGAAAAATTATTTCTTGCCCTATTGCGGATTATGATGTTCCCAATATTGTCAACATCTATTCCAAAATCATTATTAGTTACCGTATTTCCGTCAACAGTGTTCTTTCCTCCGCTAACATAAATACCCGCACCGGGATTTGCTCCTGTGCCATTGAAACTGCAGTTATTGTTTATAATGGTGTTATTACTAAAAACCAGGATGCCGTGGGTCCCATTACTGCCGGCACTGCACTTGCTGATTAAATTGCTGTCTCCGGCAAATATTCCAAAATTTAAGTTAAAATTTGACGAGCATCCTGAAATTATGTTGTTGTTGGAGACTTTAATTCCTATTGTGCTGTTTGAGTAAACAGTGCAATTGCTTACGGTGTTGTTATTTGTCAGTATAATTCCGTTGCCGTTGTTGCCGATACTGCAGTTAACAACAGTATTTCCTGTAGAAGCACTAATGGCTACAGGTGTATTTTCAATTACACAATTCTGAATCAGAAAATTATTTCCGGCATAAATTCCGTATTGGCTATTTGAATTTACGCGCAAATCACTGAATATTCCGTTTGATGAATCTCTTGCATCGATACCATTCCAACCCCAGTTGCTAATAGTTCCGTTCTTTACAGAGATATTTTGATGAACTCCGTCAACCCAGACTCCACTTTTTGAACCCGGAGTTCCTTTCAAAGTGAAACCATTAAGGTCGACAGTTACGCTGTCTGTAATTATTGTAATGCCGTTTACAGATGATAATCCCGTGTGGTTTCCAGTGAGATAGTATGAACCAGGTGTATTAATTGTGAAAGGAAGAGAAGAAATCGGTGTGCGGGGTTCAATCTCGTCCAGTGTTTTCATTGTTGATGCAGGAGGTGCAGTTGGTTCAAGATTTCCCGCAGAGGCAAAGGGTATGATGAGAGCCGAAACAATAATAACTGCAAACACTGCTTTAATAACTTTTCTGTTCATAACAAATTCTCCTTTTTCCATTATTCTGACTTCTCTATTTAAGGAGGAGGTCAGTTGGTGATAACTATTTCTTTTTCCTCTTATGTTTCTTTTTAAATGCTTTGACCTTAACCGCTTTAGGTCCGCTGAAAGAACTTCCGGCGGTTTTGTCTATATCCTCGAGTTTGTAATAATAAATATTTCCAACCTTTATTTTTTTATCCCTAAATATGTATCTTTCACCTGATATGGAACTTCCCTTTGCCTTTATAAGTCCTTTATTAATCTTTCTGTATTTTCCCTTTGCTGATCTGCTTCTTAGAATATTAAATCCGAGGTTGTCTGTTTCTGATGAGGTTTTCCAGACAACTTCGATCTTTTTCCGCTTCTGCCTGACCTTGAACGATGAAAGTTTTATGAATGTGGGTTGTTGTTCCTGCCACGCGGTTTTAACGCGCGATGCCGGTTGATTGAGCATCTTGAAGTTAATCCACCCAATATTCTCTCCCCAGGCGTAGCCGTCGAATAATCCGTTAGCACCAATTGTTACGCCGTAATTGACAGTGCCGCACGAAGAGGTGTTTTGGCAGGAAAAGCTTATCCATCCCACATTTTCCCCCCAGGCATACCCTGCGAGGTTTCCCGTACCGTCGTTTGTCACTCCGCCGAATGATGAAGGGCTAAGGTTAATCCACCCAATATTTTCCGCCCAGACAAACCCAGTTACAACGCCGTTGCTTACCGTTACGCCCGGTCCCTGCGAAGGTTCGAAATTCAACCATCCCATATTTTCACCCCAGCAGTATTGCGCCCCACTATTATCAGGGTCGATGTTTTCCCCATAAATTGTACCTTCCGCAAAGACAATCGTGAGGCAGAAAACAATGCATAGGTATTTAATTATAAAGTTCATTTCTCTGCCTCCTTAATCAGTATTCATAATTCGCCCCGCGATGATTTGCATTTGGCGAGCCAATAAAAATTCCAACAAAACGAAAAAAAAGTTTTTTTTATAGTTTTCTTTATTTAAAAAAAAATGGAATTATTTTTTAAATAATTAAAATATTAACTACTGATTTAAGCATATTTTATGCCAATTTAAAAAAAAAATCTAACTTATTGAAAATATTCATTAATTTGGGATTAGAT
>CAZJVM010000131.1:0-3798 GCA_964549305.1 uncultured bacterium | reverse complement strand
ATGAAAGACAAAATAACAAAAAATCTCGACAGGGTTTTAAAGCCGTCGCGCTACATAGGTGATGAGCTTGGAAGCATAGTAAAACCGGCAGATGAGATTGACCTGCGATTTGCTCTTGTCTTTCCCGAAGTCTATGAAATAGGCATTTCCAATCTCGGAGTAAGAATACTTTACAAAATCCTGAACAATATGCCCCGAGTGCAGGCTGAAAGGGTTTATGCGCCCTGGCCCGATATGGAATCTGTAATGAGACGGGAAAATATTCCTCCCTGCGGACTTGAATGCGGTACATCGCTTGGGAAGTTTGACATAGTTGGTTTTTCTCTTCAGTATGAGCTTCTCTATACTAATGTGCTAAACATTCTTGACCTTGCGGAAATTCCTTTTTTTGCTTGCGAGCGTGACGGGAATTTTCCACTTATTATCGCCGGAGGACCCTGTGTATTTAATCCCGAGCCGGTGGCGGATTTTTTTGATGCCCTGCTGATTGGCGATGGCGAAAAAGCGGTGATTGAAATCGCCGAGTCCTATCGCAAATGGACGAGCGGAAACAACCCTGAAAAGAAATCACTTCTTGATGAGCTTTCAAAGATAGAAGGCGTTTACATCCCGTCATTTTTTAAGCCCGAATATTCAGATGACGGGAACTTTAAATCGGTCATTCCTCTTTCCCGAAAGCGCGAAGTTGTAAAAAACATCGTTTCTGAAATCGCCTGCGCAGATTCTTCGGACAACCCTCTCATCCCCTACTGCGAGGCAGTGCACGACAGGGTAAATATAGAAATTATGAGAGGATGCTCATCGGGATGCCGTTTCTGTCAGGCGGGTATCATATACAGACCGGTAAGAGAAAGAGGGAAAAGCGATATCATAAAAAAAGCGGTCAGTGAAATAGAAAAAACCGGTTACGGCGATTTGGCGCTTTGCAGTCTGAATGTTGCCGGGCACTCCGGGATTGAGGAGATAGTCTCATGCCTTGTGAAAATATTGCTGTCGAGGAAAGTTTCAATTTCCCTTCCATCATTAAGGGCGAATATTTTAAAAAGCGGTGTCATCGCGGAGAGTATCGCAAAGGTGAGAAAGACAGGATTTACCATTGCGCCCGAGGCAGGCACACAACGACTGCGCGACATTATCAACAAGGGAATCAGCGAAGATGAAATAATAGATTCTGCGCTCACTGCATTTTCCAAAGGATGGCAGTCACTGAAACTCTACTTTATGATAGGACTCCCCTTTGAAACCGATGATGATGTGAGAGGTATTGCAGACCTTGTCTGGAAGATAGTTGACAGGGTCAAAGGTGCGGGGAAAAGGATTAAAAGGCTTTCCGTTTCGATTTCCCCCTTCGTGCCGAAGGCGCATACGCCTTTTCAGTGGTGTGAAATGGCGGGACGGGACGAGATTGAAAGAAAGATTGGAATTATTCTCCATATGATGAAATCGAAGATGATTAATATCGAATGGCATGATCCGAAAACAAGCATACTTGAAGGCGCCTTTGCGCGCGGTGACAGACGGTTATCTAAAATCATTGTATCGGCATTTGGCAGGGGGGCAAAGTTTGACGGATGGGGCGAGCACTTCAGTCCGGAGATTTGGGAAGAGTCTTTTGAAGAATACGGTTTGGATTTGGCTAAAATCGCAGCGCGTAAAATCGGATTTGATGAAGTGCTGCCATGGGAGCATATAAACTGCGGTGTTAAGAAAGAGTTTTTTTTAGAGGAGTACAAAAAGGCGAAAGATGGTGCTTTAACGCAAGACTGCTCTCTTTCCGGATGTAAAAATTGCGGACTTGAAAACGCCTGCCTCGATGTGAAAAAAGCGAAAAAGGAAGAAGAATTTCAGAGGGAAGATATTTTAAAAAATGAAGAGTCTGCTTCAGCAGACACTTCTTCAGATGATAGGGAAAGATACTTTTACAGGATAAAATATTCTAAAAAAGGATTGATGAAGTTTTTGTCACATTCTGAATTTCGCAACCTCTTCGAGCGCGCCGCGGCAAGGGCGAAAATTCCCGTAGCATTCTCGCGCGGTTTTCATCCCTACCCCTGCATATCATACGGGATGCCTCTTTCGGTGGGAGTCGCGGGAGAAGGAGAGTATCTCGATATCGAGCTTTTTAAGGGAATGAATCCGGAGGAAATTATGAGAGAGATGAATCTGGAACTTCCGAAGAATATAAGGGTGCTTGATGCTGTCAAAAGAAAAAGCAAGCGCCCTTCTGTTCAGTCAAGTGTGAAAAAATTTGTTTATGAGGTGGCATTTGACAAGAATTTATGGGGGGAAATGAAAAATACGGAAACAAAACTCAAAGAAATGGCTGATGCCTATGAAAAAGCTTCTGATTTTATTGTAGAGCGGGAAAGGAAAAATGGCTCCTCCCAAATGGATTTAAAAAAGTATGTTTTGGTGCAAAAACAGAAAGACGAAGGCGACAACGATAACATTTCCTATAAAATCGAAGTTGAAGTAACAGATGGCAGAGCACCCTCGATTTATCTTGTGATAAAAGAAGTTTTTGGAATTGACGTTAATGACAAGGATTCAGCGATAGGCGCAAAAATGCCTCATATTGTCAGAAGCGAAATTATTTTCCTGCCGAATGTTTGAGAATCACTTCGGTTTTTTCAATCCACTGACCGAAGTTGAACTTATCGCGAAGGTCATTGTAAGCAGTTTCTCCAATTTTTTTTGCAAAGTCCCTGTCTCCGAGAATCTTGCATATTGCCGATGATATGGCGTCAGGGCTTTTTGGAGAAATGAGCAGACCGTTTTTTCCGTTTTCGATGAGCTCAGGAAGAATTCCCACGGATGTTGCCACAATAGGTTTTTTCATTGCCATATATTCATAACAGGCGCGGCTTGAACCTTCAGAGCCTTTTGAAGCGATTAGCGCAGCATCGAAGGCGCCCACAACTTCCGCTATATCCTTTCTGTATCCGGTGAAGATAAAGTCCTGTTCGAGTCCTCGTTCTTCAATTAAAACAATGAGCTTTTCCATTGAGCTTTTGCTCTTTTCCTCTCCGGCAAGTATAAATTTTACATTCGGGAATTTTTCTTTTATGGCGGGCGCCGCTTTTGCGAGAAACTGCTGTCCCTTGATTGCGGCAATTCTTCCCACTATACCCACAAGTGGAGCGTCATCTGATATGTTAAATTCAGCCCTGAATTTCGAGCCATCCTTTTTAAAATCGAATTCTGTAACATCTGCGCCCGTATAGATGAGGTGAAGTTTTTCCTGAGGCACTAAAGACGATTTTTCGTATCCCCTGAAAATGTGCTCCGCCACACAGATGATTTCGTTTGTATTGTAATAAAGCCACCTGTTGAATGCGTGGGTGCGCACGGGGACATTCACGTGCCTTGTTCTTACAAGGGGAATCTTTTTGCCGGAAATTTTAAGGGCTATGAGAGAAAGCCAATGATCTTGTCCGCGATGACAGTGGATTACATCGGGATTGCTCTTCTTAATTATTTTTACAAGCTTCGTTATATCGCCTGTGTTGTCTTTAATGTTGAAGTGACCGTTCATTTCAAGCCCGATAGGAGAAAGTCCCGCGTCTGAAGCTTTTTCAGCGATTTTCCATCCTTTTTTTGTAACAAGCGTTATATTGTGTTGCCGGTCGTGCAGTTGTTTCGCGAGATTAAAAACATGTGCCGCTTCGCCAATCCAGTGGCGACTGCTTATGATTTCGAGAATATTCATTTTTTAGAGATAACGTTGAAAAAATTTTTGTATGGATTTGATATGAAAATTTAAAAGGAATCAAATAACTTTTTTAAATTCTTCGATAT
>CAZJVM010000130.1:0-3917 GCA_964549305.1 uncultured bacterium | reverse complement strand
TGTAGTTTTACATTTTTATTGCGGAAAAAATAAAATTTACGGGAGGACGGTTATGAATTGCAGATCATTACGGAGTCAGGTCATTATTCTTTTCTTTACGCTTTTTTTGATCTCTCCCCTTTTATTTGCTTTTAACGCGTATTCAGCGCAAACCGGCAGCATAGAAGGTATTGCCACCGACAGGGAAAGCGGAATCACTCTTCCCGGAATATCAATCATAGTCGAGGGGACGGACATAATCGTTTTTACTGATGAGCAGGGCAGATACAAAATAGATATTGCTCCGGGCACCTATAAGATAAGGGCTGAACTCCTCGGATATAATCCTTTAGAGGCTGATGGAGTAGTCGTTGTAGCGGACAATGCGGCTAAAATGGACTTGAAGATGGAGGAAGCGGAAGCTATCAGGGGAGAGGAGTATGTGGTTACGGGTGAGCGCCTCAATGTTCCCCTTTCAAAGACCACGGCAACAGTTTCCGTTATTTCCTCAAAGGATATCGAAAAGATACCTTCCGTAAGCACGGCGGCAGACCTGCTGGCAAACACTCCCGGAGTGCAGATGGAATCGGGCTCATCGCTTATGACAAAGACCATTAAAATCCGGGGAAGGACCGTTGCTCCGCCGCGAACGGCATCAAGCGGTATTTTGCTTCTCATTGACGGAATTCCCGCGAACGATCCTCTTTCCGGTTACGCGAATTTATATCAGATACCTCCCGAAAGCATAGAAAAGATAGAAGTCTTGAAGGGCGCTTCATCGGCGCAGTACGGCGGTCAGGCGGCGGCAGGCGTTATAAACATAATTACAAAAAAGGGACAAAGAAAACCGGTGACGAGCGCGAACGCGAGTTTCAGCACTTATCAGCGAAGAAGAGGCGCGGAGAGGGAATTTTATGAAAACTATACTTTTTCCCACAGTTGGGGAAATAAGTATTTGGATTATTCAATCAACGCTTCCTACGCTCATTCAAGCGGCGTAACGTCTGCCGATAAAAACAAGGTTGGAAACGCCTTTGTCCTTTTCGCGAAGAATAACCCCGGACAGGGAAGGCTTCCAAACGGCATAAAGGTTGTAAAGGGCAGAAAGGAGATACCTTTCAAGCTGGGAAAAAGCATCAATGAAATTGCTGATGTTGGAGACCACGACAAGTCGGAAAGATATTCCATAAGTCTTAACCTCGGAATAAATCTTTTCAAGGGAAATACGCTGAGGATAAATCCGGGATATTCCCTTGTTTCGCTCTATTCCATTTTTTCACCTGGAAGCATTGCCCTTACAAGCGCGAAGGACACTTATCTTCAGTCATTGTTAAAAGTATTTAACAAAAGAGACTGGATAAATATTTCCGACAACTGGGAAATCACTCCGAATATAACTTATAATATGCGCCTTGGGCTTTTGAAAAGCACTACAAGCGCTTCCTTCATTTTTGTAAACGATTTCATAGATTATTCCGCCGAAGACCAAGCGTTGGGCAAAAAGGACGGATTCAGAGGAGGAGGCGGACCTTTTACTCCCTCTCCCGACACCTCCATAAACAGGGCATTCAACTTTGCAAATGATTTGAGCTTCAAGTTCGACTTTCTTGACGGGGATACCTTTACAGTGGGACAGGAATACCGCTGGACAAAAAGCTTTTCCGAAACGCAAAGTTATCTCACTCCCGCGGTCAAGAGAAATGTCCATTCGCTTTTTTTCCAGAATCTTCTCTCATTTAAAAAACTAACCTTTTCCGTAGGAGGCAGATGGGACCAGGCAACGACATTCATAGAAGATTTAAACGATGAATTTTCTCCCAGATTCGGATTGAATTATGAATTCAGTCCCGGAACAAGTTTGAGATTCTCTGTGGGAAGGGCAAGAAGGTTTCCGGAGTTTGCCCATAAATTCGGACTCGCGCAGGCAAACGGAAGGTCATACGGAAACCCGGGACTTGGACCTGAAAAAAACTGGACTTATGAGCTTGGCTTCAGGTTTTCCACAAAATATCTGAGTGGTGATATTGCCTATTTTTATGACGATTACTCTGACTTTGAGATTGCTCAGAATGTTACATTTGTGGGATTTGCCAACGGCGGGGAGTATGCTGAAAAGGTTTTGGGAGTTTCCGCCGAAAAGCAGGCTGAGCTTACGAGACTTTTTAAGAAAAACTTTACCCAGACGAGAAGCACATTTTTCATTAACGGTTCCGATGTGGTTTTTCAGGGCTTTGACACTTCATTTGATATCAATCCCTTCAAAAATTTCAACATTATCGTTTCCTATCTTTTCCAAAGGGCAATAATAGGAAACAGCAATCCCTTTGATTTTGCTCAGGGCACACAACAAAAACTTTTAAGAGCACCCGATGGAAGACCCGTTGGACCGGAGTTTGCCCAGGATAACCGCCTTGCCTATATACCGACACACATACTTAAAGTGGGAGGCAGTTACGCTTTCCCTTTCGGCCTCAATATGAATGTAAGCGGCAGGTTTAAGAGCACCACGAAATTCGTTACAGCGCTTTATCCGGGAGGGTTGCTCACTCAACCCGAACATTGGATATGGGATTACAAGATGTCGCAACCGCTTTTCAACGGAAAAATAAAGCTCACCTTTGCAATTGAAAATGTCTTCAGCAAATTCTATTTCGAAAACGGAGGTATCCCGTCGAATGTGGCAAGGTATGTTTTCGGCATCGAGAGCAGATTTTAGGGAAAGATTATGGGGAGAAAAATCTTTCTATGTCCGCAACGAAAAAATGAAATGACGAAAATTCCCTTTCAGGCATAACGCTTACCTTTAGCCCGCTTTCCCTTGCGGTTTTTCCCGTATAAGGACCCATAACGGCAATAGGGATATTTTCGAAGGCACTTGCGCCTCCCATTATGATAAGAAGGCTTTCGATCTCAGCCGAGCTTGTAAATGCTATTAAATCGGCACTTCCCCCCAGTATCATTTTTTTTTCAATTTCGTGTCCTTCCGATACCGCTGATGTGCAGTAAGAAACAACGGGATAGGTGAGCATTCCTATATCATCGAGCCCTTTTATGAAATCGGGTACTACATAGGGTTCGGTAAGTCCTCTTACCTCAGGAACGGGAAGAAGAATTCTTTTCCCTGCCGTGTTCATTTTGGACAATTCTTCTATTATGCCCCTTGGGCTTGCTTCACGGGGAATCAGGTCAGGTTTAATCCCTCTTTCTTCAAGGGCCTTTCCATCCGCGCCTATGGCGCAGGTTTTAACTTTATTGAAAACTTCCTCAGGCGAAATTTCAAGCGCTTCGAGGCGATTGAAGAAAGCTTCGATACCGTTTCTGCTTGAAAACCCTATCCAGTCATACTCGCATATGTTACAAATTGCGGAATCGAGCTTCCCGTAATCGTCCGCGGGATTGATTTCTATCGTGGGCATCCAGTGCGCTTTCCCCGCTTTTTCAACAATAAGCCCGGTCAATTTTGAAGCGTAATTTCTCGGCGAAGTTACAATGATTCGCTTGCCGTATAGCGGAAGAGAGTCTTTGGATATGAGGCTGCGCCTGACAAGATATTTTATTTCTTCGGACATATTATTTTTCTCCGCCATTGATGAAAGGATGCCATCATTAGATTTGTATGACAAGAAAATTTCAATACTTTTGGGGAAAATTAAGTTGTAAAAATATGCCGGAAATGTGTTTTTGATAATATGTTAATTTAAAATATATTTATTTCTTGACATAAAGAGTTTTTCCCATTCATCATAATAAAAATATGCGTCAATTTCATATCCCGTGATTAACGGAAGTGGATTTACGCATTGTCAGCTGTGAAATTCCTATTACTCTGCAGGTTTTGTAAAGTTGTCTGAAACCGTATTGTAGTTTTACATTTTTATTGCGTAAAAAATAAAATTTACGGGAGGACGGTTATGTATCTCAAACCGCGGCAGATGTTG
>CAZJVM010000129.1:0-4084 GCA_964549305.1 uncultured bacterium | reverse complement strand
TGTAGAGTTTCTTCAACAGGTCATTGAAAATCTCCGCAAGGTCGCCTATTTCCTCATCGCTTATGGCGCCGTAACAGGATGAATGTCTCAGGGGCATTATCCAGGTTTCAAAGGGCGCGCTCGAGGCAAAGGGTTCAAAAACCACAAAACTTCTATTTTTCGATACAATCCGTTTTTCCGATTCAATTTCCTTTTGAAACATATGGCAGAAGACACAGTCACCCGTCGCGTCAAAAAATCTCAATGCCTCGTCCACACGGTATTTTATGTGAAGGGGAACAATGGGAGTCGCAACAATCTGCGAGTGGGGATGGTCAAGGGATGTGCCGGCACCCTTGCCGTGATTCTTGAAGATGATGATTACTTCTGTGCGCGGACGCGTTGAAAAAATGGCAAAATACCTTTCTCTGTAAACCTCGAGAAGCTTTCTGAAATCCTCCGTCCTGAGAAGCGCCGGTGAAAGGTTGTGCATTGGCGTCTCTATCGCCACTTCATGCACTCCTATGCCTGTCATTGAATGAAAAGGAGATATCCCCGTCCTTTCAAACTCCCCTTCGCGGGAGAGCGCGGCAAACTTGTTTGGAATCACCCTTATCTGCCACGAACTGCCGTTTTTAACTTCATAAAGCGTTGCCGGTGTTTTATCTTCATTGCCCGGACAAAAGGGACAGTTGTCAGAATGCGGGGGAATCTCGGCAATATCTTTTTTTTGGGAAAAATCGTGAGGGCGTTTCGCCCTTTCCGTCGCAATTATGACCCATTCCTTTGTAGCTATGTTTTGGCGAAATTCCGGCAAAGGATTCTCCTTCTTTTATTTACTTTAACTCCTGAAAAAAAGAAGTTTCAAGGATTTTTAGCAAATAAAGGAAATTTTTTTCTATATTCTGCTATCGCCTGTTAATAAACGGGGCGGGAAATCTCTTTGTAGATTTCGTCGATTAGAGCAAGCGCGCCTCTGTATCCGGTAATCGGCATTGAAGATGTATTTATTCTGTTCAGGTGCGTCGGGGAGATGCCAACAAGAGGAATGTTGTGCCTTCGCGCAAGATGAAAGTCTTCGCCGCGTCCTATCATAACCGTCGGATTGGTTTCGCGGGCAATCTCATCAAGATCGTTATTGTCGGGATCTATGGCAATAAAAGGGTCAACATTGAATCTTGCACAGAGTGATTTCAGTGTATCGAGAGTGGAAGAAGTAGAGGAGGTAACGGCAACTGCCGCGGGAATCATTCCAAGCTCGCCCGTTAAATATTTAAAAATGCCCAGCGTATAAAAGGAATCGGAAAAAAGAAAATACCTGTGCTTTGATACCATTTCATTCACGGCGCCTTCGTAATCAGAGACAGCTTTGCCGAAAGCGTCTTCCTCAAAAGCTATTGTCCGCCGAATTTTTCTTTCCCCGATACCAAGCCCTTCACAGACACGGGAAAGAAGTTTCGATGTGGCATTTCTTCCCACGGGGTAACCTTCGTCGCAAACCAGATAGGGCGTGCCGAAGCGCTCGTTCAAAATCTTTGCCGACTCTTCACCCACGCTATCGGAAACCACTACATTCAAAGCGGCAGAGGAAAGATTACCTATATCATTCAAAGTCATACCGTCACCTACGAAATATGAGTTAATCCCGATTCCGGCGCTTTTCAGCACCCTCGCAATTTCCGCGAGATTTCCCTTCCAGAATAAATCGTGCACCGGAATCACGCCGAGAAGGTTCACGGTTTTTTCCTTAACTTCTTTTTTTTGCGCTATTTTGTGCGCCGCAATTGCACAAAGCGCCCTGTTGTATCCGTCAACGGTATTCCCCGAAAAACCTCCGGCATTCACACAAATCACCGGAGTATTCGTCTTTTTGTATGCTCTTTCACCTGCCGCCTTTATGTCGTCTCCTGTAACCGAAGGTGAGCACCCTCCAATGAGCATTTGAAAATCCGAGGGGCGCTTTTCGAAAAATTGCACGAGCGTTTTATAAAGTGCTTCTTCGCCGCCTAAAATCACTTCCTTTTCGCTTATCATTGTAGAGGCAAGGGGGACATTTCTCGAAAATCTTCCTGAAGCGCCTGCCCCTGAAATATAGAGGGAAAAATTGCATCCCGGCGAACAATGGGTAACGATACCGCATCCCTTCATAACTAACCCCGCCAAAAACGCTCCTGTAAACGCGCAGGAATATCCGAAGGGAAGTTCAACAGCATCAAGAGGATTGCTTCGCCTGTCAATAATTCCGGACATTATCAACCTTAGGGGAATATTTTCTTACGACATCCCTCATTTCCGAAGAGGAAAGAGGCCTGAATCCACGGGAATCTGAAAGGGTATTATTCTTAATCTTTTCCGCGAGGTCAAAATAAATCTTTGCCTGCCGTGAAGAGGAACATTCCTCCACCACGGTTTTTCCTCTCTTTTCGGCGCTCTGAACGGTTTGCGAACGGGGAATATGCTCTATTACGGGAATCCCCATGATGCCCGCGACCTCATCAACTATTTCTTTTTCGAATGGAATGCCGCGCATATTGTTTATGATTCCCCTGAGCCGGCAGTCAGCACCCTCTTCCGAAATGGAAAAAATGCTCATACAGATATTGTTAAGCTGAAAAAGCGAAAAAAGTTCGCCTGACGTAACCACGTACACCTCTTCCGCAAAGCCCTCTCTGAGCGGTTGGGCAAAACCACCGCAGACAACATCACCGAGAATATCGTAAATCGCAAAGGTCAAATCAAAGCGTCGAAAGACATCGTTTCTTTCGAGAAATTCCAGCGCGTGGGAAACTCCTCTTCCGGCGCAACCCGTACCCGGTTTCGGACCTCCGCTTTCAACGCAAAGGACTCCGTTGTATCCTTTTTTTATGACTCGCTCAAGGATGTCACGGGACTCCTCGTTTTCAATATTGTCGAGAATCGTGGAAATCAAACCTCCGCAAAGAAGAGAGACGGAATCCCGCTTCGGGTCGCATCCTATCTGCATAACCCGCTCACCGCGCATTGAAAGCGCCGCGCTTAGATTTGAAGCGATAGTGGATTTCCCTATTCCGCCCTTGCCGTATATGGCGATTGACCTGCATTTTCCATTATCCTTCACGCCGGCACCTTCAGTCTTATATGCTCATCCCCCTGATATTTTTTCAACATCTCAGTCAGGTCTTCAAGTCTCAGGGAAACAGGGATGACTCTTCGCGTATTTTCAAGGATTGCCCGTGAGGTTGTTCCGTATATTTTCGCCATTGCGCTTTCAGGCGCGCCCTCTGTAACTGTCATTCCCCTTCCCTCCCATTTCTGAACGATATCATCGCGGGGAATGAGTGACAAAACAGGAATCCCCGTCATTTTTCCGAATTCCCTTATCACCGTTTCCTCTTCCTCAACGCCCCTCAGGTTTGCTATCAATCCTGCAACTTTCACATCCGCGCCCCGCTTCGCGGAATCCACTATTGCCGCGCATATGTTGTTTGCCGAATAGAGGGACATAAGCTCGCCCGATGTGACGATGTAAATCTCCCGGGCAAATCCCGAACGCATCGGTTGGGCAAATCCTCCGCAGACAACATCGCCGATTACATCGTAAATGACGAAGGTCGCTTCGAGTTGGCGCGCGATATCTAAGCGCTTCAGCATTTCCAGCGCCATATTCACGCCTTTCCCGGCACATCCCTTTGCCGGTTCAGGTCCTCCCGTCTCGGCGCAGAAAATTCCCTCTTTTGCCATAACTATGCTTTCAAGGACCGCCTTCTGCGACCTTCCGTATTTTTTAACATTGCCGAGAATCGATTTTGCCGAAGCATCACCCGTCAACAGATATGTGGAGTCGCTTTTAGGAGAGCATCCTACCTGAAAAACTTTTTCTCCCAACCCGGAAAGGCAAACGGAAAGATTGGCACAAACCGTTGACTTGCCTATGCCTCCTTTGCCGTAAACGGCAATTTGTCTGATTGTTTTATCATTTGTATTCATATGATATTCGAAAAAATCACTTCTCTTGTTCTGTTTGAAAATCCGTTGGCGCGCTTTTAAACAAAAAAGCGGTTAAAAACAAGATAGGATTTTTTGTGTAGCGGGATTAATCCCGTTTATGTGGTTGCAACGCGTCATC
>CAZJVM010000128.1:0-4194 GCA_964549305.1 uncultured bacterium | reverse complement strand
AGGCGCGCAAAATCTGAGGAATGAGGCGTATGTGTTTATACGTTGAAGTGACGAAGGTTGAAGTGGAACGCAGCAGACGGACTTTTACCGAAGCCGTCTTTCATTCCAATTCCTGAACAAGCTCTCTCAATTGGTCCCACTGAGGTTCTTCCCTCAATGCCGTTTTAAAGTGCGCCAGCGCTTTCTCTTTTAACCCTTTGTTTAAAAGTATTTTTCCGAGCTGGATGTGCGTGAACGAAAGTTTCGGATTTATTGCCAAAGCCCTTTCATAACTTTTCACTGCTTTATCCGTCATTTCCTTTGCCTCGTAACAGAGCCCGAGGTTGTGGTAAGCTTCAGGGAAATTTTTATCAATTGAAACTGCCTTTTTACACTCATTCATTGCTTCTTCGACCATTCCCTTATTATAAAACGCGAAACCGAGGTTGTTGTGAGCTTCCGCGAAAACTGAGTCATATTCAATCGCCTTTTTATACTCCGCTATTGCCAAATCGATTAACCCCTTATTCTGATAGAGCATCCCGAGATTGTTGTATGTTTTAGGCGAGTTTTCTCTGAGTGCGATAGCTCGCCTGAATTCCTTTTCCGCTTTATCGGGAAAACCGGTTTCCGCGTAGACCGCGCCGAGATTGTTGCGCGCTTCGATATAATCAGGGGAGATGTGAACTGCTTTAAGGAATTCCTCTATTGCTTCTTTCGTAAACCCTCTCTTCTCAAGGGCGAAACCGAGATTGTTATGTGGGCGCGCCTTATCAGGAGATTTTTTTACTGTATCGCGCCACAGAGCAATTTCGTTTTTATAGACACTGTTTCTGTCAACTGTTGCAAGAGTTAGTGGCACGATTAGAAGCAGAAGAATAGTCATTCCTTTCGATAAGCCATTTTTAGTCGTCATAGAAAAAAGCGATGCAATCATAAAGCCCGTGCCTGCAAGTGAAAGATAAATCCATCTTTCAGACATCAGGTCGTGAAGTCTTATAAAAAGATGAGGGGACAGGCACAGAAAAAACCATATAATCGAAAAGGAGAAAAGTCTGTAACGCCTGAATGTCTTTGCCGTAAAAATAGCAATCAGAGACCAAATCAGCACGCTCAGTAAAAATTTTCCGTTTAAAAAAGTTGATACAACAGTAAAATCGCGGTCAAGATTGAGGTTGAAGGGAAACAAGGTTTTTACAAGAAAATATGGAATGACTGATAACTCCGAAAGAAAGTGGGTAGTCATATCCCTTGCCGTTTTGTCGGGACTTGAAAGTGTGAGGATGAAGGAGAATTTTGCGATGATTAAAATCAGAGCGGAAATAAGAATGGGAATATAGAAAAAATAATTTTTCGTTCGTTTGCCTTTTTTAAAAAAACAGATGTCATAAAAGAATGCTGTCGCGGGAAATACGAGGGCAGTTTCCTTAAATCCGAATGCGGCAAAAAAAGAGAGCAATGACAGGAGAAAGAATATTCCTGAAGATTGTCTGGAATCTTCCCCCTTTATGAAAGAAAGAAGCGCTATGAGAATGAATGTTGTGCTTAAAACCGATGACCTGCTCGATATATATGTTACCGATTCCGTCGCAAGGGGATTGCAGAGAAAGAAAAGTCCTCCCGCAATCGCCGGCAAAATAACCCTCTCTTTTTTTTTGTCATTTGCGCTACTTTTCGTAATCTTTAAAAGAGTTATCTCCGCGATGATGAATAACAGAAACGCGTTTAACGCGTGAAAGAGAATATTCACTATTCGGTAACCTGCGGGATTTAACTCGTCTGCCGCGTAATTCAGGGCAAATGTGAGCATCAGCAAAGGTCTGTTGCTGTTTTCACCTGACAGAAAAGCAAAAGACAGGGGAGGTTGGCGCAAAGTTTGGTTGTCCGCGATAATCCTGATGTCGTCATAAACAAAGGGATATGAAATTGAATTTGCGTATATTACAAATCCCAAAAAAAATATTAGAAGTCCGGATACAAAATATTTTCTGTAACCCTGAAATAATTCTTTTTTCAAATTATCTTCCTAAATTGACTGAAGTTTTTCCAATCGTTAAATTCTAAATTCAGCTTTTAAAAATATCAAAGTTAATTTCAAAAAAACATTGCATAATCTTTCTTTGAAATTAAATTATAAAAGAGGGAGCAATAACACATATCTTTTACGGTCTCTTATTAAACAAAGACAAGGGGGAGGTGATTTAATGGCGAATGTTTTATTAAACAGTATTGCGGAGTCTCTTGTCTCGGCGTTGTCAAATGAGATTAGGGTAATCGAGTTATATTCAAAGTGCCTCAGACACGAAATAAGCGATGATATGAGAGATGTAATCTCAGCAGTCATAAACGCTAAGAAAAGGCATATGAGAATGCTCAGCGACTTTTTCGAAAAAAAATTCAGCAGGAAACTTGACGATGCAAAGATAAAGGAACTTTCTCTTGAAAATGTACGAAGTCTTTCTTTTGAGCAATATACACTCCACCTTCTCGATGTTGCCCTCGGTTACCAGAGCAGAGGGAAAGACCATCTGGAAAGATCAATTGATGATTTTTCCGATTATGATGATGTAAAGGCGCTTTTTTCGAAACTTATCGATGAAGAAGAAGAGCATATCGCTCTGATTGAGAAGGAAATTAAGGCGGAACGCGGAAAACCTTTTAATGATTTTGAGCTTGATTCATTTGTGAGGGAATAATTCAGATACCTGAGAATATTTAAAATTCTTGATGTAAGGCGCCCTGATTTGTTATTTCAGGGCGTTTTTTTATATAGTTAAATCGTAAAAATTCTTGCTTCTTAGCTTAAAATAATGGATATATAAAAGAGTTACTGCTTTCTAAAAAGCCATAAAAGACAATAAGTTGAAGGTCAAATAAAGGATTTTTCTTCAATGAAAGGAGTAAAATGAAAAATACGAAATACGCCATTTTGCCGGTAATGTTTTTTATATTTTCCACTCTTTTAATTTTCCCTCTTATTCAAAGCTCTTCAGTTTATGCTCAAACGATGTCATCGGATGCGCAAAAAGTAACCGATTCGGTAAAAAGCATTTTCATATCGCCTTCTGCGAAGTATCTGAAGAAGGGGAAAAAACAAAAATTCAGGATAAAGTTAAAGGGATTGGGGAGTTTTCGTGCAGAGAACAAAGCAGAGATAAAAAAAATAAAGAAGGGTTTTGTCTGGTCGGTTAACGGTATTGCGGGAGGCAATGACAAATTCGGTCATATAAACAGTAAAGGGAAATACCGCGCGCCGGAAAAGATAGCGGGAAACAACACGATAACCATAAGCGCTGAGAATACTGATTCGGGACTGACTGCGAAAAAAGCGGTTGTAACTCTGCTTAAGAAGAAAGCGCGCAAAGGACGCCTTTATGTAACTGCAAGATGGGTTTCAAAGAAAGGGAGTAAAAGGATTGCAGAGTCGGGAATACCACCTGAGGTAAAGAAGGTAAGAGGTATCGTAAAGGACAACAAGACAGGCGCGGTAATAGAAGAGAAGACAGTTGATGTAAATGACAGGAAGATTGAATTTTCGGCAGTGCCTTTAGGGGGGACATATACGGTAATTCTTGAAGGCATAGATAGCAGTGGAAAGGTAGTCTATGAAGGCAAGGTTGAAGATGTCAAACCCACTCCTCCCGATAAAAAACCTGAACCTGTAACAATTGTTCTCAAATCATCTGAGGGAGAGGTTTCCGTTTCATCCATAACCCCGCAGATTACTGAAATTACGGCAGGAAAGAAGCAGAAGTTTGATGCAACGCTCAAAGGCGCGTTTGACCCGAAGGGTGACGCGATAAAGTGGTCTGTTTCGGGAAACAGCAGTGTGAGTTCTGTGGGAAACATAAATCAGAACGGGCTTTACACTGCCCCTTCATCATTGTCTTCACCAGTGACTACTACGATACGGGCATCGTGGAAAGAGGATGAAACGAAATATTCTGAACTCAATTTTAAGGTTCTGCCCAATATTTCAGTAACTGTTTCCCCTTCGGCTGTAACCGTGGATTCGGGACAAACAGTGCAGTTTACGGCAACAGTGACAGGCGCGACAGATACCTCTGTCACCTGGTCTGTTGACGGAGGCGCGTCAAATGGCACGATTGATACATCGGGAGTTTACACTGCGCCTGATGTTGAAGTAACGACAACGGTAACGGTGCGCGCAACAAGCATATCTGACAGCACAAAGGATGACGATGCGCAGGTTAC
>CAZJVM010000127.1:0-4240 GCA_964549305.1 uncultured bacterium | reverse complement strand
TTTTTATTGCAATTGCCCTTTTTCTTTTTAATCGTTATTTTATCTATACGCGAGTCGGTAGAATTCATAACCTTATTGAATCAGTTAAAAAGGGAGACCTTGAAGCAAGAGAAAGCTTTTCAGGTCATGATGAAATAAGCGAGCTTGGCAAAAGTTTCAATAAAATGATATCCGATCTTAAAGAGGCAAGGGAAAATCTCGAGGAAAAACAGAAGCAGATACTTGCGCAATCGGAAAAGCTTGCATCATTGGGTCAGCTTGCCTCAGGTATTGCGCACGAAATTCAAAACCCTCTTGCGGGCATTTCAGGCGCCCTTCGTGTTATTCATTCTGAAATAAATTCACTTACCGATGACAAGGAGATTGACGGTATTATAATCAAGATACTTACTCAGGTAGAAAGACTATCCCGTACAACCAAGGATATCCTCTCTTTTGCCCGCCCTTCCAAGCCAATGATAGTTCCCGTTAAAACAAACAGAATTGTGGAAAAAAGTCTTTTCTTTGCGCGGGAAGCGGCAAAACAAAAAGGGGTAGAAATTGTGGAAAACCTTTCGGACTCTTTGCCTGAAATTAATGCCGACCCTGAGCTTTTGAGGCAGGTCTTTCTCAACATAATGCTAAACGGAATTCAGGCAATGGATAAGGGAGGGATTCTCACCATATCAACGAACCTGCATAATAACAATAATGGTGTTGTCGTAGAAATAGCAGATACAGGAAGCGGAATTTCGGAAGATGTGAAAAAGAACATATTTAATCCTTTTTTTACTACAAAACATCAGGGTACGGGACTTGGACTTTATATAGTGAAAGGTATAATTGATAGTCATGGAGGGGAAATTTCCGTTGAAAGCCGTGAGGGAAGTGGTACAGCTTTTAAAATTTCACTCCCTTTACAAAAAATTGATACGGAAAAATCAAGTGATGAAAAAAAGGATGTATAGCTTTTTGAAAGGCAAATGTTATGAAAAAAAGAATTGCAGTTATTGATGATGAAGAATTAATTCGCTGGTCACTGCAAAAACAACTTGTGGCTGAGGATTATGAAGTAGAAACATTCGGAAGCGGAGAGGAAGCAATTGAATTTTTCAGAAAAGGCGAGCGCGCAGATATCATAATAACTGATTTTAAAATGCCCGGAAGAAACGGGCTTGAAACCACGGGGGAGATTAAAAAAATATACGAAGATGTCCTCGCGATTATGATTACCGCGTATGGCACCGTTGAAACGGCAGTTGCGGCAATGAAACAGCGCTCCATAGTGGATTACATACTAAAACCCGTAAACTTCGAAGAGCTTCTTATCTCCGTTGAGCGGGCATTTGAAATAAACGAGCTTAAGAGAAAATATAAACGGCTTATAGACGAAAAAACTATACCCTTTGAATTTGACAATATTATTTGCCGTTCTTCAAAAATGCAGTCAATCCTCGATATGGTCAAGGTGGTAAGCAGAAGCGATGCCACTACTATTACCATTATCGGGGAAAGCGGGACAGGTAAAGATATGGTTGCCCGCGCAATTCATTACAACAGCGAGCGCAGAGAAAATCCCTTTATGGATATTAACTGTGCCGCGCTTCCCGACCAACTTCTTGAAAGCGAATTGTTTGGCCACGAAAAAGGGGCTTTTACCGATGCTAAAGCAATGAAAAAGGGCCTTTTTGAGCTTGCCCACAAGGGGACGATATTTCTCGATGAAATAGGAGATATGAAGCAGGAACTTCAGGCAAAGCTTTTAAGTGTGCTGGAGAAGAAGTTTTTCAGGCGAATAGGCGGAGTCAGGGATATACACGTAGATGTAAGGATTATTGCCGCAACAAACAGAAATTTGAGAGAATTAATAGAAAACAGGGAATTCAGGGAAGACCTTTTTTACAGGTTGAATGTCATAAATATAGATATTCCCCCTCTCAGAGAAAGAAGGGACGATATTATGCCTTTGGTTGAATTTTTTATAAAAGATTTCAGCAAGTCTTTTAAGAAAAAAGTTACAGAAATATCTCCCGAGGCAAAAGAAGCATTTCTCAATCATATCTGGCCGGGAAATGTAAGGGAAATGAAAAATGTTGTTGAAAGGTGTATAATTCTAGCGCAGGGAGATGAAATAACCGTAAATGAGCTTCCTCCCGAGTTAAATCCTTCTTTTAAGGGCACTTCAAAAAACAGTTTTAAGATTACCATACCGCCAGAAGGATTGGATATAGAAGAGGTTGAAAAGGAGCTGATTTTGCAGGCAATAAGAGTAACTGACGGAAATCAGACGGCAGCAGCCGAATTATTAAGACTTTCCCGAGATGCCTTCAGAAGGAGAATGGTTAAGTATAAAATGATTTAAAAGTCAATTTTACATTTATTTAATTATTATTGGCATAATTTTTGCATAACTCTTTTACAGAGGAATTTATTCAGGAGGGAGAATGCTGATAAAAGTCTAAACGGTGACCTTGGGAGGTGTTACCTGATGAAAGACATTCTTGTTGTTGATGACGAAGAATTGATATGTTGGTCAATCAGAAAAGAGCTAAATAAAGAAGGCTATAATACGGAATGTGCTTTAAACGGAAAAGAAGCACTGGAAAAACTCGAACAAAATCCATTCAAAGTTTTAATCACAGACATAAAATTGCCTGATATTTCAGGCTTTAAAGTCATTGAAGCGGCACGCACTCTTTCCGAAGATACAAGAATCATAGCTATGTCATCTTACCGTTACGAAGGTAAGGAGCTTGACATTTTGAAAAAATACAGTTGTGGATTTATGGCAAAACCGATTGATATTAATGTTTTGAATTCATTGATTAAAATGAATTTAAGCAGAGAAAGTGAATTTGCCCTGAAAAGAGGAATGGGTATCCGGATTATAGAAAGCACCCACGATTTGATAGAATTGATGCAGGAAAGGGAAATAGACCTTATTGAAGAAGAAGACAAATATTCTGAAGAGAAAAGAAAACATATAAGATACAGAGTGTTAGTAGATGTTGTATTTAGTATCGACAGGCATTTTGTTCATTCCACCGCACTTGATCTTAGCAGAGAAGGCACATTTATCGGTACCCAAATCACTCCCGATGAAGGCAGTGCAATAGATATTGATTTCTTCATTCCGGAAATGGAAAGCGCCGTAAGTGCACTTGGTAAGGTTATGCGCGTCACTATCTGATTTTTATTCCTTTTGTAGTTTTGCAGTCTTGTTCTTCCGTGCAATATCGCACAAATTCAAGAGTGGAAACGCACACTTCCGCAGGAAACCTTCCTTTCGTCTTTATGACATTGTTTCTGTCTTTTGTGAGAATATTAAAGTCATAGTAGAGATAACTAGTTGATTTATAGACATAATTGTCTCAATAAAAAAATATTTCCTGAAATTTTTAAATTTTGGCACGGAAAGTGCAATAGGGGATTGCCAAGAAGGCGGTTATTCTAAACTTTTTATTTATGGAGGAGGGAGTTATGAAAAAAATATTGAGTGTAAAAAAAACCAAGAGAAAGGAGGTGAAAGTAATGAAAAAAGCAATTCTGTTTTTAGCGGTAGCGGGACTGATTTTCGGTATCGGTACAGTTGTTAATGCCGGTGATTATCATGATGGTGCAAGTCTTATTTGTAATCAGTGCCACACAATGCACGCAAGCGCGGCACACGACTATGGTTCAGCAAGCGGTGGTTTCAGCTACACACCTGCTGCTAACCTTTTAAAGGGTGGTGGCTCGGCTAATGATCTTTGTCTTTCATGCCATGACAACGGAGTTGGACCTGACGTTATGGGTACGAATGACACAGGTTCAACCGAAAGGTCTGCAGGCGCACTTAACAAGGTAGGCGGAGCAGGAAGCTATGCCGAGTATATGGGTCACACCATTAACAGCACGGCAACAGCGCCCGGCGGAACATTCAGCAATGCAAGTGGTCTTGGATGTGTTGACTGTCATTCTGAACACGGTTCTGATAAGGGTGCAGGCGATGTAGGCGGAAACACCTTGATTGATAACTACAGAAACCTGAAAGCCAATGCAGGCGGTGCTACACCTACATTAGGCGTTAGCTATGCTGCAGGCACGAACGATCTTACGAGAGATATTTTTGAGACCGGTGTTGGCGTTCGCACGGTAGCAGGCGTAAACCTGAATGAACCTAATTCAAGCAAATCAGGTATCGGTGAATTCTGTAAGAAATGTCACAGCGATTTCCACGGTGATGTAGGCGGAACGGAAGTAGGCGGAAGCGCAAGTGGAG
>CAZJVM010000126.1:0-4382 GCA_964549305.1 uncultured bacterium | reverse complement strand
TTTCTATCACTTCGACTTCACTTCCCCTGCTTCGAAAAACAAGGCGGGGAGAGGAACCGAGAAAGGAGTATCTGGCCCACTTCTCTCCTCCTTCAATGCTCTCAAAAAGAAAGGAATATTTTCCATTGTCAATTTTACCGAAAGCGGATACGGGAGTTTCCATATCTCCGAAAATCTCCCTGTAGACAGGGATGAGATTCCCCTCCTTCGCTTTATTTCTGAATGTTTTAAAGTCCGGATAATACATTTGCTGTTTTTACTCGTCAGATGGCGATTCGGAATCTTCTATTTTCTCTTCCGTGATTGGCTCGCCGGTTATAGATGTCCTGAGCATTAATTCCTTTATTTCGGATTTCATTTTCTTATTGTCTTCAAGAAGTTCTTCAACATCCTTTTTCATTTTTTTAATCTCTCTGTTCCTGTATTCTTCAAGGTCTTGAATACGCTTTTCAAGGCGATGCATCTTTTCATCAACCTGAAAAGCGGGGATACAGGAAGAAAGAAAAAGCGCGATCGACGCTAAAAAAATAAACAGTGGCAAAACTTTGCATCTCTTCATTTTTTCATTTTCTCCGAAATCACAAAACAAAAACTGAAAACTTTACAGCATATTAAATGCCCACAGCAGTTAAAACTTCATTGAACCATTTTATAAACCTGATCCAGTAGCCGCCGTAATCGAAATTTATAATCATAAAAAAGCATTTTTCCGCATATTCCGCCATCCTCGCGGCAAATATGGGCACACCCGAAAAACCTTCGTTTAATGTAACCGAAATGAGGCCAATAAACAACACATTGAAAAAAAGGACAACAGAAAAAGAAAAAACGATTCCGTTATTCAGAATATCGCTTTGTCCAAGGTGAAAATCCTTAATCAGCGAGCAGATATGCTGTCCCAGGGCAAATCCCGCTAAAAACGCCACATACATGGCAGCGCCCTTTACGAAAAAAGGGCTCACCGCGCAAATAGCAATGGCTATGAGAGGAAAACAGTAAGGAGAAAGTTCCACGATAAAATTTGACCGGGAAACGCTCACCTGTCCTCCTTTTTTGGGGTAAACGGAAAGGGATTTGACATCCCCTAAAAATACAATCGAAAAGAAACCGTGGACAAGTTCGTGTACCAGCACTTCCCCCACGTCTATAAAATCATAGCCTATCTGCTTGACAAAAAATCTCAGGGCGCAATAGAGAATAGCGCCTGAAAAAAAGACTATATTGAGATTACTGTGGAGTAAAAATTCCTTGAGAGATTCAAATGCCGTCAAAGAACAGATAATGCCCGCCGGAATTATAACTAATCCGCCAATTACATTTTTTCCTGCAACTTTCATAACGTCTCATTTTATTTTACAAGGCAGGCAAGCGCAAGCAATAAAGCCTGACCTCGAAAAATAGCTTTTTACAAGAATGTAATTTTATATTATCATAAAAAAATGAACGGCAAAAAAACAAATATACGCGATTCGCTGATTGATTATCTTGAATTTCAAAAATCCCTCGGAGTAAAAAGCGTCATTAATGTTTCCCTTCCAAAAGAAGAAAAAGCTCATCGCGGAATTCGTTCCAAAAGCGACCTTCTCGATGAGTTGAAAAATTCCATAGGCGACTGCAGACGATGCCGCCTGTATGAGGAAAGAAACAACATCGTCTTTGGCACAGGAAATCCCGAATCTGACATAATGTTTGTAGGAGAAGCGCCGGGACGAGATGAAGATATGCAGGGGATTCCCTTTGTAGGCAGAGCGGGGAAACTTCTTACTGAAATGATACGGGCTATGGGTTTTAAAAGAGATGACATTTACATAGCCAATATAATCAAGTGCAGACCACCGCAGAACAGAAATCCCATCAACGACGAAATAGAGATGTGTGAGCCTTTTCTCATAAGGCAAATTGAAATAATTAATCCCGGTGTTATCATCGCACTCGGCACATTTGCCGCTCAAACACTTCTGAAAACGGAAGAAAAAATTTCACAGCTCAGAGGAAATTTTCATTACTACAGAGAGATAAAACTTATGCCCACATTTCATCCGGCATACCTTTTGAGAAACCCCGGCAAGAAAAAGGAATCCTGGACGGATTTAAAAAAGGTTTTGAAAGAAATCGGATTGCCCGTACCTTCCGTGAAAAAGAAAAACTAATGAGTAAAAAGTCTGAACACTTAGCGGTTAAGGATATCTTTGAACAGTTTTGACGGTTTGAAATTTACCACTTTTCGCGCTGAAATAGTGTATGACATACCTGTTTTGGGATTCCTTCCCAGTCTTTCCTTCTTCGAACGAATCTCGAACTTTCCGAAACCGCTTAGAATAATATCATCACCGTTTGCAAGAGTGTTGACAAGTATCTTTAGAATCTCTTCTACAACCTCAGATGACTCCTGTTTGCTTAATCCCAACTCTTCCCTGATTTTTTCCTTTAAATCTTCCCGTGTCATTTAAGTTTCCCCCTGCCTGCAAACATATTGAATTTAAATATAATATCTCTTTCTGTGTAACACAGAGCAAATTTCTGTCAAGACAAAAACAAAATATTTTTCAAAACTCATCCAAAGCGCTAAAGCAGCCATATTTCTCTTTAAAAAGACAAATAACGTTTTAATTATATTCCGCGTTAATTTTAACATAGTCAATGGAAAGGTCGCAGGTATATATTTTTGCCGACTCCTTTCCCAGATTAAAATCAACGGTGATTTCCATATTTTTTCTTTTAAAATATTCTTTTAATTTTCTCTCCGCACCTGAAAGAAGTTTTCCTCCTTTCACAGCTTTTAATTTTCCGAATGTTATATCCACCTTTTCCTCTTTTATCCGGGCACCCGACGCTCCTGCCGCGGCAACTATTCGTCCCCAGTTGGGATCTCTCCCGAAAAGAGCGCATTTAAAAAGCATGGAGTTTGCAATTTTTGAAGCGGCGCGCAGTGCATCTCTCTTACTTTTTGCTCCACGGATTTTTATTTCCACAAATTTCGTCGCTCCCTCACCGTCAGTCACTATCATTCTAGCGAGCGCGTCCATACAAAGCATAAGCGCTTCCCTGAACGCCTCCTTTAAATGTTTTTCCTGCGAATTCTTTTTCTTTAGAGAAGGCGCGAAACAAAAAACCGAATCATTTGTGCTCATATCGCCGTCAACGCTTATGCAGTTAAATGTTTCCCCTGCGCATTCCTTTAAAACCTTTTTAAGATATGCCCTCTCAAGAGGAATGTCTGTTACAAAAAATGCCAGCATAGTAGCCATATCGGGAGAAATCATTCCCGCGCCTTTTGCCATTCCCGCTACGCGAAACAGTCTTTCCCCTCCTGAAACAACTTCTATGCAATATTCCTTGGGAAAGGTATCCGTTGTCATTATTGCCTCCGCGGCGCCCGTAAAGTTTTTTTCTTTCGCTTTTGCCAACAACTTATCAATTCCCTTTTTCATTTTCTGAACCGGCATTTGAACTCCGATTATCCCCGTGGACGAAGATAAAACCGACGATTCGGGAACGGACAGTTTTTCAGAGGCATAGCTCTCAATTTTTTTAACCGCTATCATTCCTTCTTTTCCCGTACAGGCGTTCGCGTTCCCGCTGTTTATTATTATGGCTTTCTTAATGCCCTGTGCCGTCTTCTTTCCCGCGACTTTAACAGGTGCGGCGCTTATCTCATTCTTTGTAAAAACTCCTTCAGCCAAAACTCCTTCGTCAAAAAGAATAAGAGCAAGGTCTTTTTTTCCTGATTTCTTTATTCCCGCGGAAACTCCCAGCGCGCTGCAATTATTAACGGAATTTATACCGCCTTTAATTTTTCTGAATGTATATTTCAAGATGACTCCTCTTTGCTTTTTTTTATTCTTCGCTCCAGTGTAAGTAATGCAAACTTCTTGCGGTTTTCCCAACTTTTCACTGTCATTTCGTAGTTGCTCTTTTCCGCTTCAAAAAGTTTTCTCGTCCTGAAATTGATTATTGCCGTATTCCTCTTTATTATTGCTTCAATATTTGCTGAAAGTTCGTTCATCTCTCTTATCTCTCCGGGATTTACCATCTTTCCCAGTCTTGTCATAACGATTTCCCTCTCCCTCATAATCCTCAAACGGTTGAAAAGAGTTCTGATCTGCGTTATATCTTTTCTTATATCCTCATCTTTTCTCATCTGAACGCTCCTCTGCTAAAAAACTGCAAAAATGTAACTCTGCCCGCAAAATATGTCAATTTCTTTTAAAAACAAACGCTTATCTTTTTCCACAATCAGCTTTTTATAACAAAAAAAATAGCTGTTGACATCGGGGGGAGTGGCTTTTAAAATAATCGCAAGTTTTCAGGGGCTGTGGCGCAGCTGGGAGCGCGCATGACTGGCAGTCATGAGGTCACGGGTTCGATCCCCGTCAGCTCCA
>CAZJVM010000125.1:0-4442 GCA_964549305.1 uncultured bacterium | reverse complement strand
CCTCCCTTGATGGGAGGGATGAAAGGGAGGGTGACCAATTAATATGTTTCCTAAAACCTAAAACTCCACTACGACATAAAGCGTGGAAGGGTCGTCTGCCCTGCAGTTGAATGCCTCGTTTATTTCATTGAATTTGAATCTGTGAGTTATAATTCTGTCTGTTTTAACTGCGCCATTTTCAATCATTACGAGACATTCCTTCATTTCTTTTATCGTGTGTGTCGCAGAACCCTGCACCCGTAAACTTTTGCTCAGAATTTTTCTGAAATTTAATCCGTCTTCAATTCCTCTGACAGCGAGCGCGATAAATGTTCCACCCTTTCTTAAACAGTCAAGAGCAGGTTCAAGTGTCGGCGCGTTTCCTCCTGCAAGCTCGATTGCAACATCTGTGCCTTTGCCCTCAGTCTGCTTTAAAATCTCCTCGTCAGGCTTTAATTTCTTTGCATTAATGGGGATGCTTCCTGAAAGCTCCTCTGCAAGCGCAAGACGTGATTCATCGATATCTACTGCAAAGATTTTTGGAATTTTCAATGCCTTCAACTGCATAACCATTAAAAGCCCAAGATTTCCCGTGCCGAATACAGCGGCAGATTCTGTATTGCTAAAGTCTATCCCTGAAGATTTAAGTCCGTAAAGATTTACTGCCATATGGTGTGTTGGGACTGCATTTTCAAAGGAGAGTTTATCATTGAACTTTAAGGCAATGTCTTCCCGCGCGGTGATATATTCCGAGAATACTCCCGGTACGTGGAAGCCGAATGCCCGTACTTTTGTGCAGAAATTTTCTCTTCCTTTTCTGCAGTTTTCACATTCTCCGCATCCCCAGAAGGGTTGTGTTACGACTCGGTCGCCTTCCTTCAATGTTGTTACTTTACTGCCTGTCTTCTCTACAATGCCCGTTGCCTCGTGTCCCGGAGTATCTCCATCAGAAAAAGGCATTACGGTAGGATTGTCATATTTTCTAAAACGGTAAATGTCTGTGCCTGAAACTGCGGTGCATTTTACTTTGATTAAAACTTCGTTATCTTCAGGCGAGGGTGTTTCTGTTTCTTCGATTACAAAACCTTTTTCAAATCCTCTGAAGCGTGCTGTTTTCATTTTTTTTCACTTTAATAATTATTGGGCATATGAAAAAGTATGTCCCTGTAAACAACGCAGGCATTTCACGGTTTTATCAATACCTTCAGGGATTCTCCGCTCATCGAGAGTTTGAATCCCTCCTCCCATTTCTCCAAAGGATAAATATGGCTTATTACCGGTTCAATATCGATTTTTCCCGAGGCAAGAATGTCAATGCCCTCATTCCAGCATGGTGTAGGGTCGCCTCTGCATCCAAGCACTGATAGCTGTCTTATCATAATTTCATCAGCAAGGGAAATTTCGAAGGGCTCATATCCTGCACCCGTAAGTACTATCTTTCCGGCATTTCTTACAAGCTTAAAAGCGGATTTTACAGCATCTGCAGAGCCTGCTATCTCGACGACCATATCAGCACCGAATCCGTCTGTCTGTTTTTTGATTTCCCCTGCAACATCATCCTTGTCAGCAACAAAGCAGAAATCAGCGCCCAACGTTTTAGCAAGCTCAAGGCGTTTTTTATCTTTACTCAATCCCGCAACAAAAATCTTTCCCGCGCCGTAGTAACGGGCGAGAATTACCATCAGCAATCCGATTGGTCCCGGTCCTATTATGGCAATGTTTTCGCCCTTCTTTAGTTTGCCCACAACCTGTAGCGCATTTATCGAAAGACTCAAGGGTTGACACATCGCCGCTGATTTCATTGATACATTGTCGGGTATTATATGCAGATTTCCCGAGGGGATAGGCAGATATTCGCTGTAGGCGCCCTGCTCGAGCATATACGCGCCTGCAGTAGGGCAGAAATTGTTTTTCCCGTCTCTGCAGAAGACGCACTTACCGCAGGGATTTGTCGTAACCTCGCCAACGACCTTGTCACCCTGTTTAATATTCTTTACCGCGCTTCCGGTTTCTTCGACAACTCCCGAAAATTCGTGGCCAAGCCCGACCTTTTCCCTGTTTATCACGCCTTTGGGAAACCCTTTCCTGTAAAGCATCAATTCTGTGCCGCAGATTCCGCAGTATTCAACTTTGACAATGACATCATCAGGTGAGTAGGGCGTACTTCCTGCCTCAGGGCGAGGGATGTCCTCTATTATGAATTTTGAGTCGCTCAGTCTTGCAAATAATGCCTTCATTGTATTCTTTCAACTCTGCAGGCAAGCGATTTAAGCGAAGGAAATCCCGATATGGGGTCTCTTGCCTCGATGTCCGTCAACAGATTTATATTGGCTTCATTCCAGCCGTGTAGCATATGGATTACACCCTTCATCACCTTTTCAGTGACATTTGCCTTTACCTTGATTTTTCCGCGCTTTGTGGAAAGATAATACTCTTCGCCTCCGCTTATTCCATTGTCCTTCGCGTCATCGGGGTTAATCTCAAATTCAGGTGTTATGTTGCCCTTGTTGAGCGCGGAGATGTTTCTGAATTGCGAATGATTAAACTGGGGGATTCTTCCGCCTGTGGTAAGAATAAAGGGATAGTCGTTGTCAGGTGTTTCTTCCGGCATTTTAAATTCAGGCGCCGGCGCGTATCCTGTTTCTCTGAAAACAGACGATGAAAGCTCGATTTTGCCTGATTTTGTGGGGAAACCATTTTCTATGCATTTGCCTATTACAGGCGTGTGGAATTTTTCATCAAGCCGGGATTCGAGTAAATCATTGTAAGCTTTTCCCGTCGGTTTAAGCAGATATGTAATTCCTTCCTCTGCCGTAGTCCACGGGATTTTATCGCCGAGTCCAAGCCCCTTTAAAATCTTTTCCCAAATCACACCGTCGTGAGTCGCTTCCCCAACCTGCATAATCTTTCTTTGAAGCGACATCGGCTGTTGAATGGAGAGCTCGTCTCTTTCAAGAAATCCTGCCGCGGGAAGCACTATATCTGAAAGCTTTGCCGTTTCGGACATTGTTGTGTCCATTGTAATGAGAAAATCGAGCCCCTTCAGAAACTTTTCCGTTTTCGTACTGTCAGGCCACGTAAGGGCGACATTGCTCCCGTCAACGATGAGTCCCCGTATTTTGCCTGCGCCCGGTTTTTCCGAATATTCGGGAAATGTCATTGCCTGACCCTGCCTGAAATATTTCGTAAATATGGGATGCTCATTTGTTCCGGTCGGTGGCGCGGGAGGCGGAGTCATGTCTTTTGTTATGGGTTGCGTCGTGGGTGCCACCTGAAGGAAGACATTGCATCCTTCCCTGTCAACTTTTGCCGTAATCGCGAGCAATACGGCAACTGCGCGCACAGTCTGGTTGCCGTTTGTATGCTGGTCGAGCGAGCTTCCCTGCTCGATTGACCCTTTGTCAATCATCGCGAATTCCCGCGCGACGATTTTCATCTCTTCACTATTTACTCCGGTAATTGCTTCGATTTCCCCGAAAGTGATTCCTTCGGTGAGCTTTATTATTTCGCTGAAGCCTGTGGTGTATCTTTCAACAAAGTCGTAATCGAAAATGTGTTCTTCTATGATTGTTTTTATCATCCCAAGTGCAAGAGCGCCGTCTGTCCCCGGTTTGGGGGCAATGTGCCTGTCCGCGATTTTTGCCGATTCAGTCACTCTCGGGTCGATTACCGTTATTTTTACCCCCCGCTTTTTCGCGTCGAGTACTCTGTTTCTTATGCGAAGCGACGAGACAAGGGGATTTGTCCCCCACAGGATTATATAGTCCGTTTTTTCATAGTCAGGCGATGTCCAGCGCCCGTAGGTGATCATATTTGCCATTACCTTTGATATGTTGCAGATTGACCCTGTGCAGGAGAGGTTAGGTGTGGCGTAAAGGTGGCAGAAAAGTCGAAGAAGATAGAGCGTCATTCCCTGACAGATTATCGGGTCGCCGAAATATACGGCGAGCGCTTCGGGACCGTGCTCTTTTTTCAGACCTTCAAGCAGACGACAGGTTTCCGCGATTGCTTCATCCCAGCTTATTTCCTCGAATTTTCCGTTAACCTTTTTAAGGGGGTTTTTTAACCTTGAAGGACTGTTTGCTATTTCAAGAGCGTTCATTCCCCTTATGCAGATATTCCCCTTGCTGAAGGGATGCTCTTTATCTCCGCCGACTTTGATGATTTTATCGCCTGACTTCTCTATCTCCATTCCGCAGTTGTCAACGCAGATACCGCAAACGGTCTTTATTTTTTCAGTATTTGCATTTTTCATAATTATCCCTTGTCTAAATATATCTTTTTAAACGCCCAATCGCGTCACCTTCCAGTACCCCATTGCGCCATCTTCCAACGCCCCATTTTGTCATCTTCCCAGCAACCCATTTTGTCATATTCCAGCGCCTCATTTTGTCATCTTCCGGCGCCTCATTTTGTCATATTCCGGCTTGACCGGAATATCCAGGAAACATCAACAACTGGAT
>CAZJVM010000124.1:0-4471 GCA_964549305.1 uncultured bacterium | reverse complement strand
ACTATTTTACCTGACGAGGCTTCCTTTTTAAATCCTTATCTTGGACAGATGTGATATTTACTATTATTGAAAAATCAGAAAATATTTCAACGGGAAACAGAGCTATTGCACAGTTGTTATTTAAGAAAGAAATAGAAGTATGTTGGCAAACGGATTTTTTAACTCAACAAATATCTAAAATTCTTTTTCAATTAAAATATTTTCTTTCTTAATAATGCGGTCCCTGCCACACCGAAAACGAGAAGAAAAAAAGTTGAAGGTTCAGGTACAGGTGCTTCGGGACTAGGAAGATTAGAGTCAAAACTTCCATCTATTAAATAGGAAAGCGAAGTTGAAGTTGTCGCATATGCCGAGAATAAATCACTAACATGATAAGCAGTATCGTGTAAAGTAATGTCGATTGCAAGATTTGTTTGAAACGGAACAGCAATATTCCAGTTAAAAGTTTCTGTCCCATTAACAGGTCCGGTATAGCCAAATAGATGAACAGATGGTCCACTTCGTGTCTGAGAATAGTGAAAAATATTTTCAGACGTTCCCATATTTGAAATATCTATATCAAAACTTGTAGATGCTATTCCTGCAGACTGAAGAAAGCCATTGATGTCTCCGATAACTCCACCATTAAGCTGGTAATTCCATTGAGGGAGATACAAATTAACGATATTGTAAATGTCACTAAATGTCTCACCATGAAATGTTGTAGTATTTGTACTTGTTAAATACTGTCCGCTCATTGAACTCGAACCTGTTAAAAGTCCGTTTTGAGCTGTAGCTGTTGCATTACCGCTTCCGGAGGCTGTAATAGGAAAGGTCTGATCAAATGAGTAAGCCGCAATACTGCTTATAGGAAGAGAATCAGGAGGGCTTTGACTGGATTGTTGGTCCCTCACATAATAGGGATCGTGTATGGTGCTGGTTGAAGAATAACTCATAGTTTGCCATGTAATAGGGAGTGCATACGAATTACACGAAAAAATAATACTCGCAAAAACAACGAAAAAAAATTTAAAAAACTTTAAATGTTCCAAATCTAAATTACCCCCATAAATAAAATTATTTAATGATATGTAATGCAATATTTATGCCAAACTTTAACTCATTGATATTATTGTTTTTTTTAAAAATTAATAAAAAAAAACATAAAAAGTGTCGATTTTTTGAACAATAAAACAGAGTAAAATGTCGAATTTTTGAACAGAAAAAGAAAAACAAGAAAAAATTTGCTTCTTATTTAACTCTTATCCTCATCTTAGCATAATGTGTGGAGTCTGCAAAGCTTTCCGCCCTTATTGTTACAAAGGGAAAGGATGGCGAGGAAGGCATAGTATAAACACCCTTAGATGAAATTGTACCCGTTTCTTCACTTCCACCCTCAATGCCGTTTACTTTCCAAATCAATTTCTTCTTTGAAGAATTCTTTACCTTTGCGTGAAGCTTAATACTTTTGCCGGGTTTCAATTTAATATTCTTTCTATCTTTCATTATAACATTTACAGGATTAATTTTAATAACAGCCGTTTTGTTTACAGAAGGGTCATAAACTGAATATGCTTTAATTCTTACCTTTTGAGGAGTATTGCCTCTCACAGGCGCTTTATACAATCCGCTGTTTTTTTCTATGGTGCCGTCTCCCGATTTTACTTCCCATATAACTCTTTTGAGATTCAGTTTTTTAACAAATGCCTTGAATTTCTTTTTTTCCCCAAGTTTTATCTTTACCTTCTTTGAAGGAATTATTTTCATAGAACCCTTTGGAATTTTTTCTCCAACTTTAATTTTAGGCGCTTCAATATCGAAAAAATTAGCCACATCATCGGTGGAAACGGTAAAAGCCGCTCTTATAGATTTTTTCTTTTTAACTGAATCTTTAAGAGTCATATCAATAACGATTTTCGTCTCTCCTCCCGCCTTAACATCAATTCCGGAAAAGGAAAGAAAATATTTCGCCCCTTCTAAAACGGAATCGTCGCTTACTGCGCCGGGGGCGCTATAAAGCTCATAGGTTTGAAAAACTTCAGGCAGAAATGTAGACAGAGATAAATTATCGATAGACGAACTCCCTTTGTTAACAAGATATACTTCATATCTGATTGTATCTCCTTTTTTGATTTTTCCACCGTTAATATCTTTAACGCTGATAAAAGAAGAATTAATATTGCTCACTTTCGAAATCAATATTGATAAATCATTGCCATAAACAACGCCTGAATCAGCGGAAACAATCGAATAGTTGCCTAAATCTATTTTTTTCCCTTCCGTCACGGAATCTGAAATTTTCAAATGTAAAGACAACCCTCCGCTTCCCTTGCCGGCAACAGCGCCCACTTCCCAGGTAATCACGTTGTCTTCAAAAACTCCTAAATCAGACGCCGAAACAAAAGTAGTGCTTACAGGCAGCGGAAAAGAAATAAAAACCTCTGAAAAACTCGTCGTTTTTGAGTTTGAATAGGAAATATTAATTTCAATTTCATCTCCGCTTCCCGCGGAAAAGGGAGCAGTCAGATTAATCGAAAGCCCGGGGCTTGAAATTCTAAACTCCGGAGAATAGGGAGATGTGCCGTTATCTCCCGTCGCCGTGGCAAACACATAATCACCTATCACAAAAGAAGAACTCGCGCTAAAGCTCCATTTGCCGTTTTTATTCGCTGTCGCTTTCCCCAAATATTCAAGGGCATCGCTGTTTCCATCCGGATAGGCAAACAATTCGATATCCGCCGAAACATCTGAAGTGCCTTTAACATTTAACATTCCGCTGTCATCAATCACAGCATTTATTATTGCAGGAGGGTCAGTGGGCGGCAGAGGATTGTTTGGACTGTCATTTACTTCGATTTCCTCTCCGTCATTGGATGTGACCACATTTTCTGAAAGAGTGTTTCCTCCCGAAACAATTTTTATACCTGACCCCTGATTGTTTTTTACCGTGTTAGATTCAATGGTATTTGAAGAAGCTCCGCCTTTAATCGCGATTCCGTTGCCTGAATTTCCCAGACTTCCGCTATTTGACGAATCAACACCTACATTGTTTCCGGAAAGACTGTTTTTCTTAGTTCCGCTTCCTTCAAGTGATATTCCGTCACCGTCATTTCCCGATATGAGGTTTTCGCCATTTTCGCCCGTACCGCCGCCTATGACATTGTTTGAAGGCCCGTTAACCAATGCTACCCCACCAAATCCGTTTCCCAGCGCGGAATCTCCTGAAGAAGAAGTGCCGATATAATTTCCCGATATGCTATTCTCATCAGTACCCTCGTCGGCAAGAAGTATCCCGAAAAATCCGTTCCCTGAAATCACATTTCTCCACGCGCCTTGCGACGCCATTCCGCTCTTGTAACCGATTGTATTCTTATTAGTTCCGTCCGTTGCAAAAATACCAGCATGACTGTTTCCTATCTTGGAAGTTCCCGTAACATCAACACCGATATAGTTGCCTGATATGATGTTTCCCGAAGTATTGGAACCCCTGACAAACAGGCCTCTTTTATTGCCCGATAAAACATTCCCTTCGTTATCATCGCCCGAACCGTCTCCCTCTGTACCAATTATATTGTTCTGAGGTCCGTTGATAATATTGATGCCGCTGTCTCCGTTTCCCAACGCATTTTTACCCGTAGCGTCGGTACCGATAAAATTGCCCGCGATTTTATTCCCGTTGCAGCCCGTACTGAAGATATCAACTCCGAACTTGCCGTTGCCGGAGATGATATTTCGTTCGGCAATGTCATTCACGCCGTCCCCGTCGGTGCCTATAATATTGTCGCTGGCACTGCTTATGAGGATTATACCGTCATTGGTATTCCCCTTACCGGCCGCCAATCCGGTTGAATCAGTTCCTATGTAGTTACCCCAAATATGATTGCCAGTTGCAGACGCGCCCGATATAAATATTCCGTGGTCACCGCTGCTGTGAAGGGATAATCCGCTAATTTCATTGTTTGAGGAATAAATCGAAATACCGCTGAATCCGGAAAGATTGGTGCCGTCAATTTCAATCTTTATAACCGCATTGGTATCGTCCGTGCGCAATGCAGATGTATTGTATGACGCTCCCGGCTGTGAATAACCGTTTATAAGGGTCCCGCCGTCATTAATGTTCGGAAATACGGAAACCGGCTGAATAATATGCGGACCTTCACCGCTGATATTGAAGTTTATCGTATCGGAAACTCCTTTACCTACGGTCCCGGTTATAAGTGACAATTCGCCCGCGGTAAGTTCTGAAGTGCTCAAATCACCTTCAGAAATCTCGAGTGCTTCGCGAAGAGTTATGGAAGAATCCCGTCCTTTACCCTTTTGCGCCGTGTTCACTGTTATGGTTCCGGCAAAAACGAAAAGGGGAAACAAAATGATTAATGTTACAGCCAATACTGCGGCTTTAAGGCAGTTATCTCTTTCATAAAGCTTTTTTAACATTTTTTTTTAATATTCCTTTATTTTTATAAAATACTGAAATCTATGTTAATCGTCA
>CAZJVM010000123.1:0-4570 GCA_964549305.1 uncultured bacterium | reverse complement strand
ACATCTGCAGGAAACAAAAATCCTTGACATCAGAATAACCATAATTCATTTAAGAAACTTGAATATTTAGTATTCGTTTTAATAAATTTTAAATTTTTTGAATTTATGGGAAAAACCAGAAAAATAAAATCTGCAGGGAAACAGCGCATCTTCGACTGCCACATACATATTCATTTCGATTTCGAGCGTTCAAAGGAATATGCCAAGGGCATAGGCATAGATTTCACGCCCGAAGGATTGATCAGGGATATGAAGAAGCACAACGTCGTAAAGGCGCTCATAATGTCCACATTCAGCAATCGCCTCACACTCGAATTCGCGGAAAAACACTCACCCCACTTCCTTTGCGCCGCCACATTAAACCCCCTTGCCATTGACAGAAAGGATTTTGAATTCGTCAAATCTGAAATAGCGAACAAATCCTTCAGCGCAATCAAACTCTATCCCGGTTACGTGAAATTTTATCCCTACGAAAAAAAATGCGACCGAATTTATAAGCTTGCAATGAAATACGATGTGCCTGTTATCTTTCATTCGGGCGACCCCGCATTTGCGTCAGCACCTGTGAAATACTGCCACCCCATTCATTTAGACGATACCGCGTGCAGATTTCCCGACCTTAAAATTGTAATCTCTCATCTCGGTTTCCCGTGGTTTAAGGACACAATGGAAGTGGTAATAAAAAATCCCAATGTTTACACCGATATTTCAGGACTCTTTTCCGGAGAAAAACACACTTACAAAGAAAAGATGAAGGATGAGTTGCGCCGGCAGATTGAAAAGATTTTTTATTTCGGCGCGGAGAACAAAGTTTTCTTCGGCACCGACTACTCCCTTGTCTCCTATGATGAATATATAAAGTTTGCGGAAAAGATAAAAATAAACAAAAGAGACCTCAATAACCTTTTTTACGAAAACGCAAAAAAACTCTACAAGTTTTAAATACACGGGGAGAAAACAATGAAAAGAAGGTCTTTCATTAAAAAAGCAGGCGCTGCGGTTCTTCTTTTGTCAGGCGGGGTTCCTGAATTTCTCGGCGCGGACGAAATCAAACTCTCTGCCGAAACAGAAAAATCAGTCGTATCTCTTGTCACCGACAAACTTGCAGTAAACGAACAGGGAAAGATTAATGCCGAAAAAGCAAAGGCAATGGTCAAAAGAGCAATCACTCTGGCAACGGGAACAAAAAACACCGAAGAAGCGTGGGCAAAAATATTTCCCCGTTATAAGAATGATGAGGTCATAGGTCTCAAGGTTAATTCCACAAACAGAAAACTTCCCACACATCCGGAAGTTGCATATGCCGTAACTGAAAGCTTGATTGCGGCAGGAGTAAAACCCGGTAATATTATGATATTCGAAAAACTCTCGCGCAGTCTCGAAAAGACGGGCTATACGATTAATGATGACAAAGAGAAAGGAATAAGATGTTTCGGACACGACCACAAACAACTGGGATTTGACAAAAATATCAAGGCAAAAATACCGTCTCTCGGACTGGACCTCAATCTGTCGAGAATCGTCACCGAAATATGCGACCATATAATCAATCTGCCCGTGCTTAAAAATTCAACAAACCAGTCGCCTTCATCGGGAAAAGCGGGAGTCACCCTTTCCCTTAAAAACGCCTACGGTTATATTCCTCTCGCGGACTTTCCCTATGTGCCTGAGATTGAGGGACTTGACCCTATTAATGTTATAGAAAAAATGCATTCAAACAACGGCAATCCGCAGATTGCCGAGCTTAACAGTTGCCCCGAAATAAGAAACAAGACAAAGTTTGTCATCCTTGACGGGTTACTGGGACTTTACGAAGGCGGACCTTTCGGTCCTCCTCAATGGATTAACAATCAGATTATGGCATCCACCGACCTCGTTGCAATCGATACGGTAGGGATGGGGAGGATTGACGCAAAGGCGAAGGAAGTGGGAAAATCTCTTTCATCACCATTTGCAAAGCATATACAAACGGCGGGAAAGGCAGGACTGGGAAACTCAGCGCCTGAAAAGATTGACATTAAAGAGCACGTATTCAGCTAAAACAGGTAATCAGAAACCTCTTTGCCAAAATTTTTTTCAAAATGATTTTTTAAAGCTTTTTCGCAAGGTATTTTCTACGCATATTGTCTTTATTTTCAATATATTGTCCGGTTTTTACATTGATTGAATCGCGCTAAATATCCTCTTTACAAAGCATAAATCTTTATCTAACATTTAAAAGCAGGTTAGACAGAGGATTGAATGAATGGAGAATAAAATTGTGTATATATCGGGCGATGCTTTTTTAAGTATGGTAATTGCGGCAGTTGAAGTTTTCCGCAAGGAAACACTCGGAATTTTGCTCGGTTATAAAAGTGAGAACTCATTTGTCGTTGAAAATGCAATTGCATACCAGACATCTGACCGTTACGCGTCATTAGTGCACAGAAACGACAATGCGCACAAAAGGATTGCAAGTTTTCTGAAAAATGTTAACAGTCCTTCGAAAATCATCGGCGATTTTCATTCTCACACGCAGTTTGGAAAGAACAAGGGAGGATTTATCCCGAGCAGAGAAGATATTGATGAGATGAAAAACGGAGGAGTCTATTTCATAATAGAGATTAACCGCAAAACAAAAACGCAAATGTGGGACTATAACAGAAGCGGCACAATGTCAGGCACTGTGGGAGATTACTTCATAAAGCTTGCTGCCTGGTACAGAAACGATGAAAACGAAAAACCGCGTCTCGGTTCGATTTCCTGTCCTTTTGGTTTGGGATTTAACTGGAGTTATGAACATATTGAAAGATAAATAAAATCAGAGGAGATTTTTATATGGCAGACGAATGTTCGGAAAAAGAAAATAATCTGAAAAATTGTACCTGCACTTATACTTCCTGCGATAAACGCGGAAACTGCTGTGCCTGTGTTTCATATCACAGAAGAAGCAACGAAATACCGGGATGTTTTTTCTCAAAGGAAGCTGAAAAGGATTGGGACAGGTCTGTGGCAAGATTTATCAAGGATAAAAGTTAGTTTTTGACAAGACATTAATTTGACGTATTTTTAAAATAACCGCTATTTTTTCGTTATTTTTTTGACGAAAATTTTTTTCATATATTCTCATTCTTTTTTTCTTCCTTCGCAAACAAATTTTTTCTATTTGAATAACTCACTGATTTTAAAAATATTTCACCGTTATATTCTCTACGGTTAACTTTTTTTTACTACTTCCGATATAAAGTTGGCATAAGGATTGCATTATAAGGAAATAAATAATTAACCAAGGAGGGTTAGAATGAATTCCTTACATGTCAACATTCCGAAAAGCGTTAAAGAAATTCTCCCCGATGTTGCAAACGAAATTTACAAAGATGCCTACAGTTTTGCCTGGGAATACTATCGCGGTGATGACGAAAAATCCCACAAATATGCCTGGAAAGTCGTAAGACACAGTATCACCGAAATAATTCTGGACATCAAGTCTCACTAAAAGAAATTTACAGACTGTTTTTTAAAATGATACCCTATTTTTACCTAAAATAGCGCCATCATTCTTTCCCTACGCAATGGATAAATTCCATTTGCTTCCTTCATTTCCCGATTTCAACTAACAAAACAAATATTTACATTTAATACACATACTATTCATATTTACATTTTATATATGTAAGCAGTATAAAATCTAAATGTCGGTTCTGTGTGAACAGGACCAATCTCTTTAAATAAAACGGAGGTAGATAAATGCCCCAGACATTGAAACTGAGATTTAATGAAATCGTAAAGGAACGGTTCGAAAAAGATTACGAACTGACCAAACTCGAGGTGGAAGATGATCTTGCCTATATGAAGGCGGAAAAGGACGGGGCAACTATGGAGCACATTTACGAAGCATACAGTTGCGACAAAATCAAGAAACTCCGTCTCGCAAAATTAAATGCCGAAGGCGCAGTCTATGTGAGAAATGCCGTCGTAGTTCCCTGCGATGATTATGACCTTCCCTTGTTCTCCTACGACATTGTTGAATCAGTAAGCAAGTTGTTTGCAATTCTGGACTTTACACCATGGCGAAAAACAGATGAATACCGCAAAAAATATGTCGAACCGATGAAACCGATACACGAAAAACAATCTGACATTCCCGTAATCGAAGCGGCAAAGCAGGAATTGTCAGAATGGGGAAGAGAATTCGAATCGGGATATAAACTTTATATGAGGTGCGCTAAAGAGCAGGAACCAAGAATAGAGGAAGCATTCAAGGAATATCTTGAACTGTATATGGGATTTTTAAAGGATGCCAAACCTATCGATGACGAGGCAGTAAAGAAAGAAATATCCGAATACAAAAAATATTATCAGGAAGTCTATCGCAAAAATGACCCCGGTATAGGCCCCGTAACGGTTTTTTTCGGCAAGGAATGGGCTGAAAGATTCTTCGTTGATTTTCCTTTTTAATTAACTGCCAGTCACCCACGGGCTACCCTCTTTGTCATCCCACGGCTACCCTCTCTGTCACCCCACGCCTACCCTCTTTGTCATCCCACGGCTTTGACCGGGGGATCCAGTCTCTTTTGTTTTATCTGCACCT
>CAZJVM010000122.1:0-4613 GCA_964549305.1 uncultured bacterium | reverse complement strand
GCATTTCCATTAATCAAACTTCCAACTTTGTTAAAGTAATGACAAGCGCCCTTCGATATGAGCGCGCTCTTGTCTATGTGGAATTGGGCGAAAAGGCGCGCGCCCGCAGGGAGTTTGAAAAAATATATTCAGACGCCCCCGACTATGAGGATGTGGCTGAGCGACTAAACCTGTAAAAGAACATTTTAATCTATCATCTACCCTTCAAACCATCCCGCGCTTCTTTTGCAAATGCCAACGAGCATAAGCATTACGGGTACTTCGATGAGCACACCCACAACAGTGGCAAGGGCGGCGCCCGAGGAAAGTCCGAAGAGCATTACGGCAGTGGCGATTGCGACCTCAAAGTGGTTCGACGCGCCAATCATTGCCGCAGGTGCCGCGTATTCATAGGGAAGCTTGAGGAGTTTCGCCGTGACATAGCCGAGTGTGAAAATCAGCATCGTCTGTATAAAAAGCGGTATGGCAATCCAGAGAATCGTGAGGGGATTTGATGCAATGACATCTCCCTTGAAGGAAAAAAGGAGAACGAGTGTAATCAGGAGCGCAATGATTGTTATCGGTGTAAGCACATTAAGAAATTTTTCCCTGAACCATTCCTCGCCCTTCGATGAAATAATCCACCGGCGCGACAGATAACCTGCAACAAGGGGAAGGGCGACATAGATTGCAATGGAGAGAAGAAGCGCCTGCCAGGGCACGGGAAGGCGTCCAACGCCAAGGAGGAAACCTCCCAAAACGCCGTAAAGCACGAGCATTGTAAGCGAATTTATCGCAACCATCACAAGCGTCAGCCCGTCATTGCCTTTTGCAAGATAACCCCATACAAGCACCATCGCCGTACACGGGGCAATGCCCAGCAGTATACACCCGGCAAGATAACTTCGCCACAGTGGCACTTGGAGCATTTTCATTCCCTCGTGCATAACGACGGTGCCCGCGCCGTGCGTTGCGCCAAGGGAAAGGTCAAGTCCGAAAGGCATCTTCACATAGTCCATTGCTTCAGCGCCTATAAATCCCCTGAAGATTATTCCTAAAAAAAGAACCGCAATACCGTACATTGTAAAGGGCTTTATGCACCAGTTGACAATGAGAGTTAAAAACACCGGTTTGCCGCTCTTTCCGGCTTTTATTACTTCAGCAAAATCAATTTTCACCATAATCGGATACATCATAAAGAAAAGGCATACGGCAATGGGAATCGATACTACGGGCGCGCCGTTTACAAAGATTGACATCCCGTCGAGCGTCTTTGCCAAATCAGGGGCAATTTTCCCCAAAACAATTCCGCCGATTATGCAAAGCCCGACCCAAAGAGTGAGATAGCGTTCGAATACGCTTGTCATTTTGCGCTCATCCGCGGCACAGACTTCATTGGCCATCTGTATCCCTCCATATTAATTTATAAGTTTTTTCAGATTATCAGTTCCCTGCACAGTCTCACCTATCCACGGCAGGATTACCGCCTTTGAAGAATATTTTTTAATTATTTCATTTATAAAGGGAATCTCATTCAAACCCTTTTGGCAAAGCATAGAATCCCTTGAATTTGAAATTGCAAAGCTCCTGTTAATAATCCATCCGAAAGGTTTAATGCCCGCGCGCAGAAGGTCATCCTGAAGTGAAGACGCTTCGTGGACAGGTGTCGCCTCAGGCAGGGCAACAATCAGAACGCGGGTGAATTTCGCGTCGCGAATAAGAGGAAGAAGTTCATTAACCTCACGAGACGACCCCCCTGATGATTTTTCAACTTCACGATGATAAGACTCAGTTGAATCAATAAGAAGAAGAGTGTGTCCCGTTGGCGCCGTGTCAAGGACGATAAATTTATTTTTACCCTTGGCAACAGTCCTTGCAAAGGCTTCAAAAACCGCAACTTCTTCGATGCAGGGAGAACGAAGTTCCTCTTCAAGAAGCGCCATATCGTCTTCAGAAAGCTTGTCTCTGTTTCGGTCGAGAACGCTTTTCACATAGCGGGCGGTTTCTGCTTTCGGGTCGATTCGCGCCACATCCAAATTAGATGAACCGGAACCAACGGTATATTCTATGTGCGCGGCAGGGTCTGTAGTTGAAAGAAGCACCTGATTTCCCTTGTCCGCAAGTTCCGACGCGATGAGTGAGGCAATAGTAGTTTTTCCTACACCGCCTTTTCCCATTGTCATAATTACACCGCATCCCCGCGATTCAAGCTCGTTTATAAGGTCATTCCAATTCGTGATTTCCTTCAAAATGTCCCGAACGGAAGAGTTCAGTTCATCATATGAGGTTTCTGTAAAAGTCCCCCTATCATTACCGCATAATTCTCTCAGGGCATTAATTCCCAAAACACCTTGAGGGCGAAAAGATATTCGTGTTTGAGGAAGATTACCAATCCCCGCGGGGATTGCTCCAAGCGCGTTTCCTGACTTTATTGCAAATGACCGGGCAACCTGATCTTCTGATTTTTCCTCAAATATTCCGTTGATGACAAGGTGCTGATTTTTAAGTCCAAGCTCCCGTAATTCATTGCCTGCCTTTTCGGCTTCCAGCAAAGTTATTTTTTCCGCGTGGGCAACGAGAACAAGCAGGGTTTTTCTCTCATCTTTCAGGGCATTGATTACCTTTTCATACATTGCTTTTTGCTTTTTCAGCCCCGACACGGGCCCCAGACAGGAGCTTCCTGTCTCATTTGTGGCGATAAAGTCATCCCACGCGGATGGAAGGTTTAGGAGGCGAAGGGTATGTCCCGTAGGCGCGGTATCCAAAATTATATGGTCATAATCCTCAATAAGAGAATCATCACCGATGAATCGGGAAAATTCGTTAAATCCGGAAACCTCAACTGTACAGGCGCCTGAAAGCTGTTCCTCCATCTGTCTGACCGCCTCATCGGGAAGCACGTCTCGGTAAGGTCCAACCATTTTTTCGCGATATTCCGCCGCCGCCTCGATTGGGTTAATATTCATTGCAAAAAGGTTCTGTACATCTTTCACTTTCCGCGGTTTTGAATTCACACCCGAATTCAGGACTTCGCTCAGATTCGAAGCAGGGTCGGTGCTGATAAGAAGCACTCTCCTGCCCAGGTCTGCAAGCCCTACTGCCACGGCACAGGAAACAGATGTTTTGCCCACACCTCCCTTGCCGGTAAAAAATAAAAAACGCGGAGCTTTTGTTAACAGTTCTTTCATCATCAGCAATTGCAATCGTCTGAACCGCAGCAGGAGTTTGTCGACCCATCGCAAGAATTCACATTCAGCACCTTTCCAAGCTCGTCAATATCAGGATACTTACCTGAAAATACTATCTCATCATCAACGAAAAAAATCGGCAGAACTTTCACACCATTCTTTGCCATCAAATCCGCGACAATCTTATTTTCCATATATGCTTCCGGCTGTTGGGCAAGGTTGTAGCGCTCTACCTTGCATTCGTTCTCATCAATCCCTTTGAGAAAAGACGCGAGCTTAACCAATTCTTCATCAGGATTAGGGCCGCAAACCCCTGTTGAACAGCACAATGCCGGGTCATAAATTTTAAGTGTCTTCATACAGATTCTCCTTTCATCTGTTTAGTCCTTCAGGTAATGTTTCAACAAAGTCTTTTATCTCATCCCTTACTTCGCGGTAGCAGTTTAATTTTTCTTCTTCGCTCTCTTTCTCTTCAGCCATCTTCGGCGGGTCCTCAAATCCCACGTGGACGACTTTTGTCTTTCCCGGAAATACAGGGCAGGTTTCGTGAGCATTCCCGCATACGGTAACTACATAATCGAGGACAACATCTTTAAACTCATCGATGTGTTTTGACCTGTGAGCTGAAATATCGACACCTGACTCCGCCATAACCTTTACCGCAGAAGGGTTTAAGCCGTGTGTTTCAATACCTGCCGAATAGACTTCTATTTCATCACCTTTCAAATGGCGTGCCCATCCTTCTGCCATCTGACTTCGACAGGAGTTTCCCGTGCAGAGGAAAAGTATTTTTATTTTTTCTTTCATCACTGATTCCATTATTTTTTAGGACAGCATTTCTCGCCTCTCTGTTTCCTGCAGATATCCTCAATATCACTTGCAAGAATTTCCTTAATAGTCTTTCTGTCGTGTTTAAATTCTTCAGATTTTAACAGCTTCGGTTTTATACAGGAAAGCACGGCATCAGAGAATTTATCATTATTAACACTGAAAAAAATCCAGCGTCCTTCCTTCCTGCTTTTAAGGATTCCCGCTCTTACAAGAAGAGAGAGATGGCGTGATGCGCTTGCTCCCTTAATTCCCAGAAGCTCAGTAATCTGACAGGCGCAAAGTTCCTTCTCTTTCATTAAAACACCAACGACACGAAGACGGTTTCTGTCTGAAAGGGCTTTAAATAGAGGCAAAAGATTTTTCATAATTTTTTCCGTTACTTTATTTTTATATTTAGCTAATTAACTAATTATATAACCGTAAGAATTTTATATGTCAAGCTCTTTTTATTCAAGGATTATGACCGCAAGGGAAAAAACATCTTTTATCTCATTGATTTGATTTATAAAATGGAATACTTTTCCATAGAACTCAAACAAATGTGAGATAAATGAATCAGGCAAATAAAGAGAAACGAAGTTTCCTTATATTCAGCGGAATAGGAAGAAAAATTTT
>CAZJVM010000121.1:0-4757 GCA_964549305.1 uncultured bacterium | reverse complement strand
CCACTGTATATCCCGCGAAGTATGCCTCAAAGTTAAAGCCCGCAGAGGTGTTGAGATTTGAGAAATGAATGAGAACGAAATACCAATTTACCAGATAGATGCCTTTACTTCTGAAGTATTCAGAGGAAATCCAGCGGCAGTCTGTCCTCTCGATGAATGGTTGCCCGATGAGACTATGCGGAAAATAGCAAATGAAAACAATCTGTCGGAAACGGCGTTTTTCGTCGAAGAAGGCGAACATTACCATATTCGGTGGTTTACTCCTCAGACGGAAGTGAAATTGTGCGGACACGCCACTCTTGCATCGGCATATGTGATTTTCAATGAGCTTGGCTACAGAGACAGGGAAATAAATTTCAGGTCCGAAAGCGGAAACCTCTATGTGTCTTCGGACAATGAATGGATTGTAATGGATTTTCCGTCACAACCTCCTGTGCCCTGTGAACCGCCTCAGGCGCTTACTGACGGTCTCGGAAATATGCCCGCGCAAGTGCTGAAATCTGAAGATTACATCGCGGTATTTGACAGCGAGGAGGAAATATTATCTCTCAATCCTGATTACGAAACTCTGAAAAATGTGCCATTGCGAGGGATATCGGTTACGGCGCGAGGTATAAGTTCAGATTTTGTAAGCCGTTTTTTCGCTCCGAAAGTCGGCATTAACGAAGACCCCGTTACGGGTTCGGCGCATTGTGAGTTGACTCCCTATTGGTGGGAAAGACTTGGCAAAAAGAAACTTTACGCGCGGCAGTTGTCAGGACGGGGAGGTGAAATATTCTGCGAACTGAAAAATGACAGAGTCTTTTTAAGGGGAAGGGCGGTTAAATATATGGAAGGTAAGGCATATATTAAATTCTGAAGGCAGAACCGCGATTGTATTTTTTAAATATGCGCCTTTCCGATTGACAAAGGCCGTCTTTTTTGTAAAATATAGGTCTTGAAAATGCGGGAATAGCTCAGTTGGTAGAGCATAACCTTGCCAAGGTTGGGGTCGCGGGTTCGAGTCCCGTTTCCCGCTTTTCTGCTTATTTCATTTCTTCTGATAATTTGGATTACCGATAAAAAATCCGGATAATCATCAGAGGATTGGTGTTTGATGGCGGCATAGCCAAGTGGCTAAGGCGACGGTCTGCAAAACCGTTATTCCCCGGTTCGAGTCCGGGTGCCGCCTTTTCTTTTTAGAATATTCCGAAAAAGGATCTGATTTTTTCAGGTTCGCGCGGATAAATTCTTCTTCCCGTTACTGCCATTTCAGGATTTACGCTCACAAGTTCTTCCGCCTCATCTTCCGAAAGGAGTTTTTTCAGATGTTTGACGCACGTGCTGATTACAGGAGGTCTGTGGTTTGCGGAATGGGCATCTGAAGCAACGAAGTGAACCATTCCGTGAGAGATAATTTTCTTTGCGCTCTTTTTCGCCTCCTTCCCGAATTCTCCCGTAATGCTCATTGCGGTAACCTGAGTAAGGGTGCCCGTACTTATAATATCCAGCAGAATATTGGGGTTCCTCTGTATGAGAAAATTTCTTTCAGGATGGCTGATTATTGGAATGATATTTTTTGCAACCAGTCTTTCCAGAAGATTAGCTATCCTATCGGGCACAAACTGATTGGGAAATTCGAGAAGTATGTAGTTTTTTCGGTTGATACAAAGAATTTCGCCTGCTTCGATTTTTGACGGAAGGTCTGCGGCGATATGTACATCGGAACCGGGAAGTATTTCCACTCTGCTTCCCAAATCCTGAAGGGTCTTATTGATCTGGGCAATTTTTAGAAGTATCGTTTCCGTTGTAGGTTGATATAAACCCTCGAGCTGATGGGGCGTAGCCACAATCTTTTTGATTCCGTCAGTTTCGGCAATTCTTGCCATTTCTACAGACTCTTCAAGAGATTTTGACCCGTCATCTATGGACGGCAGAATATGACAGTGAATATCAATCATAGATTTGCTTGGTACACTCTTTTATTGTAAAAGTAAAGTTTGATACAGGTTGTATCGGCACTGAAGCGGGCAAATAAATTTATAAGATGATTCCTTTATTTGTATGAAAGAGGCAAAAATATGATAATATTTCAAAATACCCTTAATTGATTCGCTATATCGCTCAACAAAAGGAGGCGTTGATTGAACAATCTTTATGAAATTCTTGTTACAATGGGAGCAGTTGTGATTTCTATTGTCCTTGTAACCTTAATATTCAAATACAAGCTGAAAGCTCAGGCAGGAGATGGCAAAGAGGGAGTTTCCCTTGAAGAAAAAATTGCCTCTATATCAAATGAGTTGTCGCAGATTAAGGAAAAGCAGATGCAGATTCCTACTGCTATCGCGGAAGGGCAGTTAAAGGGATATCAATCGGTGCGGGAAGAATTTGCCAAAGTCATAAACGCCGTAAACAAGCAGTTAAACGACGTTGCGCGCACTCTTAATGAACAGCTTTCATCTACGCAGGGAAACATCAGTAAAAATCTCGATAATGCTTCAAAAGCGATAGTAGATGTAAACAAAAAACTCGGTTCACTTTCAGAAACCGCGAAAGAGATGCGGGAAATGGGCAAGGACATAGGGAAACTTCAGGACCTTCTCAATGTGCCTAAACTTCGGGGAAACATCGGCGAACTTTTCCTCGAAAACCTTATCAGAGAGATAATCCCTTCGGAGAATTATGAACTTCAGTATAAATTCAAAACAGGCACTCAGGTCGACGCGGTAATCAAAGTTGCAAACGGAATCATCCCCGTGGATTCCAAGTTTCCGCTCGAATCTTTCAACAGGATGCGTGATTCGGAAAACGAGCAGGACAAGAAGAGACATTCCGGAGAATTCACGCGGTCTGTAAAGGAGAGGATTGATGAAATCGCTGCCAAGTATATCAATCCCGATGAAGGCACGTTAGATTTTGCCCTGATGTATGTTCCCGCGGAGAATGTTTACTATGAGATGACAATCGGTTCCGATTTCGGCGATTCTCATACCATAAGGGATTACGCCTGGGAGAAGAAGGTTTTTCCCGTATCTCCAAACACTTTTTACACTTATTTAATGGTGATTAGCATGGGACTTCGCGGAATGAGGGTAGAGAAGAACGCGGAAAATATTATCGAGTCTCTCGGTGAAATTCAAAAACTGTATATGAAATTCAGTGAATCGTATTCGTCGATGCGAAAGAATATCAATATCCTTTCGAGGAAGTATGATGAGACGGAAAGGTATCGCGAAAAAATCGGGACAAGACTTGAAATGATTACGGGCGTGGATAATGAATCTGTTGAAAATGATGCATTGGTAAGCGAAAAAAAAGAAAATTTGCTTGAGAAGGCGGATGATCAATGATAACGTCATATAATAATAAGGAATAAAGTTTATGGCGCAAAAAAAAGACATATGCAAACAACTTGCCGATGAATTCGGATGTATCGGTAAGTGGTCTTTCGGAAGCGGTTATTATTCCTCGAGCGACGGCAATCCCGAAATCGTCAATCATTCATTGGAGGATATGGAATACAGGGATTACTGTTATACAAGATGTCGCTACAGTTTTCAGTGTTGGGAGACATTCATTACGGAAAACAATTTTTCCTATGATGATGAAATTGCTATAGGAAACCTCTCTTTTCAATATTATGTCAGCGGGATCAGAACATCTTTTTTTAAACTTTCCAACTGAGTATTTATCCGTTTTTTAATGTGTTACCCCGAATTACAACTCCTTTTCCCCCGCACAACTACTCTGTCTAAAGAACACCCTTTGAAAACCGATTAGTAGGTTTGTAAGAATTCGAAAAAAATACTAATCAATAAGTGAATAGGGGGTGATTCGATATGTCAAAAAAAACATACTCTCAAAATTATAAAAATGAAGAATCGAAAAAAAACGCCTCATCACATAATGCCATTAACGGAGGCAATGAAGCGCCTTATGTAAAGATATCCAAAGTTATTTCACGAATTCTCGAATCTGATGAAAAGGTGATTTTTGCTGTTTCAGCCACACGGGGGGTAAAACTCTGGGAGGCAATCGTTACAACCTGTTACGCCTATACTCTGAAAAAAGTACTTCTTATATTTACCGACAGAAGACTCATTGAGGTGTCGATAGGCGCGGCATCTCTCTTTGCAAGCAGAATCAGAGTTGTTTCATATTCATCGATTAAGGATATATCCTGTACGTCCGGTTTTTTCAGGAATGTTTCAATCAGATGCAGGGATGGTTTTGCCTGTTCGTACGAAAGCATAAAAAACGGGGATATGGAGGAGATATCGGGAAATCTCAGAAATATGATTTTAAGCCGTCCGCGAAGCGTTTCAAACGGCGCGCTGAAGAATGCGGCAGACCTTTGTCCGTCGTGCTTTAAAAAACTTAATATTCTCACTTATAAGTGCGCTTTCTGTGGCAGGAAATTCAGGGATGAGAAGCATTTTGTTTTTTATTCCCTCCTTATACCCGGCGGAGCTTATATGATGGCAGGTTTTCACTTTGCCGCAGTTGCAAGCTTTGTTGCCGAAATGCTCTTTCTTGCAGGCATATTCTCCTATGTCCCGTCCATTGTTGAGGGAAAGATTGAATTTCTTCCTGTTGCTGTTTTTTATATCATATTTTTTTCGCTCTCAAAATACTTCAGTCTGAAATTCTGCCTGAAGCAGATAAGGTCGTTCATTCCTTCAGGACAGGAATAATACGCGAAGTAGTTAGAAAAAAAATATGGTCTGAGATTATCCCTGTATGAAAACCATTAGAACAGGCGTTCCGTCTTTTATCAA
>CAZJVM010000120.1:0-4769 GCA_964549305.1 uncultured bacterium | reverse complement strand
TCAAATCTGCTTTTGGCTTTTGGAATTTTTGTAACCTGCAAAATCAGATAATAAAGACTAATGATAAATCTAACCGCCAATCTGGGACATTGTCCTTTTAAAGACAAGTTCATCGAGCTTATCGAGATTAAGCTTTTCGGGCTTCGTACTTACCGCTTCAAGAAGCGCTTCCTCGACCTTCTTTTCAATATCACCGTCGCCTGAACGAAGAATATCGCGAATGTCAACCTCATCATCGGAGAAAAGGCATTTCCTCAACCTGCCGTCTGCCGTAAGGCGAAGTTTGTTACAGCAGGAACAAAAATGATTTGATATGGGGCTAATCAGTCCAATCTTCCCCTTTTTGCCGTCAAACCTGTAATATTCGGCAGGTCCCCTGTCTTCATTTCCGAGCTTTTCGATTTTTCCAATCCCTTTCAGCACCTCGAGCATCTGGGCGACGGATACGCATTTGTCCTTGTTCCAAAGTCCCGTTGCGCCCACGGGCATATATTCAATAAAGCGAACGCTTAAATCATTATCGAAGGCAAACTTCGCAAACTGTGGAATCTCATCATCATTCATTCCGCGTATTACAACCACATTAATCTTCACGGGTCTCATCCCAAATTCCCTTGCCGCTTTAATTCCGCAGAATACGTCTTCAAGTTTTCCCGTTGTCGTTATCTCTCTGTATCTTTCCGGTTTCAGCGTATCGAGACTGATGTTGACCCTGTTAATTCCCGCATCCTTCAGGTCGCCTGCATGTTTTTCAAGGAGACTTCCGTTCGTGGTAAGACTCAAATCGCTGATGCCCTCTATCTTTGAAACTGTATCGACAAAGGGAATGAAACCTTTTCTCACGAGGGGTTCGCCCCCCGTAAGGCGCACTTTGCTCACTCCGAGTTTCACCGCCCTCCTTATTACATTTTCTATTTCTTCGAAGGAAAGTATTTTTTCTCTTTCCATCTGTTCGAGCCCGCCCTTCTTCATGCAGTAGATACAACGCAGGTTGCACCTGTCGGTGACGGATACGCGAAGATAGTTTATTATTCTGCCGTGGCTGTCTAAAAGATCGCTCATCTGCTTTCGCTCCGGTAAGACAAGATTTTTTCCATTACGCCTTCAAGGGACGACAAATCCGCCGGCTTTCTTTCAGGGCGGTATCTGAGGGGGTCGTCTTCAAAACGCGGAATAATATGAAAATGAATATGGGGCACAACCTGTCCCGCGTGAGTGCCGTTATTCTGAAAAAGATTGAATCCCGCAGCATCGAGGGCGCCGCAAACCTGTATTCCCACATTTTTTGTAATTACTATAAGCTCAGTCAAAACATCATCGGGCACATCTATGATTGTGTCGTAATGGGCTTTCGGTACAACGAGAGTATGCCCCCTGTTAAGAGGATGACTGTCGAGAAATCCCACAATTGTATCACCTTCAAAAACGAAATAACCGGGCTCGACCTTGTTTACGATTTTACAAAATATACATTCTTCCATTTACGGGGATTTCCTGAATTATTAATTTTTTCAACAACTTCTCATTATAAAAAAGACCCCGCTTTGTCAATATAAAGGAATGAGCCGGAAAAGCGCCGGGCAACTGCGTACGCGTCCCGTAATACCCGAAAAATAAAGTAATCTTTGGAATATCGGCTATTGAATCCAGTCGGCGATAAATACTCTGTCGAATGTTCCCTCGAGTTTCGCAGTGCCTCTTTTGGACACGAAAATCAGTTTCTTGCCGTCATAGGAAAACATGGGAAAGCCGTCAAACCCCGCGTTATAAGTGATTCTTTCGAGATTGGTCCCGTCCGCGTTTATAAGATAAACCTCAAAATTCCATGGTTCACTCTTAATGCGGTTGGAGGAGAAGATAATCTTCTTGCCATCGTGCGAAAAATAAGGGGCAAAGGATGCCATATTAAAATTCGTAATCTGCTTTTTGTTCGAACCGTCAGCGTCCATTACGTAAACTTCGTGCGGAAAGCGCCCTAACTCGTTTCGCGACAGCGCTTCATCCCATTCCTTTATCTCTTCCTTTGTTTTGGGATGATAACCGCGATAGCATATTTTTGAACCATCAGGCGAAAACCAGGCGCCTCCGTCATCACCCTTGTCAAAGGTCAACTGTTTTACATTCGAACCGTCGGTATCCATAGTGAATATTTCAGGGTCTCCTGTGCGAAGGGAGGTAAATATTATTTTTTTACCGTCAGTTGACATAGTGTCTTCCGCGTCATATCCGTAGGTTTTGGTCAATCGTTTTATATCTGTGCCGTCGGGTTTTGCCGAATAGATGTCAAACCCTACCCAGAACTTCCATATAGCGTTGGGAGATGGTCTTGGAGGACAGTCTTCTCCCGTTTCAAAGGTCGAGGCATAAATTATTCTCGACCCGTCCTTGAAAAAATGCCCGCAGGTAGTCATTCCGGTACCGTTGCTTACCCGTTGAAGTCCCGTGCCGTCCACATTTATTATATACTGCTGGTCGCAGGGGTAAGCGTCGCGAGTTGACTGAAAAATAACTTTCTTGTCATCAAAGGAGAAATATGCTTCTGCGCCCTGTTTTTTCGTGAGAAGTCTCACATTGGCGAGATGTTTTTCCTGCGAATTGCTTATTGTCGTCAAATAATCGGCAAATTCACTGTCTTCGGCAGACGCATTTGGAGTAAAACAAGGCATCAACACTATCACTGCAAACAGAATAAAACTCAATATCTTCTTCATAAGAATCCTCCTTTTTCATCTGATTCAGTTCTGAATCATTAATATTAATCTTACCCTACACAGATTGGAATACATAAATGTAAACTAATTTTGTAAATTATGTAATTTAAAATGGTTTTCATAATGAATGGTTTCTCTTTTATCTCCCTTAAAAGAGGAGATAAAATCTTCGTGGGTTTCGTGAATTTCGTGGTAGAAAAGTTTTTTCAAGATATGAATAATAATCCCAAAAATTTTTTTTTCTGCTCCAAGACATACTGTTGTCTCTTACCCCTCATATATTGTAGTTCAAAATTCATAAAAAGTCGTCATCAATATTAATAAAGGAGGGTAAATATGACTCTGCATATTCATTACAGTTACCGGTGTCCTGCCTGCGGTGCCCATTATATTCCATACAATGAAGATGTTCTATGCCCGAAGTGCGGTACAAAAAACAATGAAACATATGATTACATCTCCGAAGCTGTCGCATCATTGCAATTTAACCTCCACTCCTATGGCAAATACACACCGCTCGCGTGGTTTAGCGGTTCATTGGGCGACCACATTTTGCTTCTCCTCTTCCCGATTTTTGACAATTACAACAAGGATTCCGGAAAACAATCATTCAGCGAAATGTCCGGGAAATGGCTTGAGGCAATGCAATGGGCTGACCAGCAGTATCTTTGCGCCCATGTGCATGAAATCGCAGTGAAAATTTATGACAAACTTCAGGAACAGGACAAAGAGAAATATTGCAGAAATATTTCTTAAATTTACTTTTTTAAAATATTGGATATTTTGAATGCAGAATGATTGTTGAAGATGATTGAGTTTATAAAATTCTAATAATGTCAAATTTTAAATATTTATTGACACTAATTATTTGAATGATATTTTTTTAACTTATTTTTACTAATCACTAAGAAAGGAATTATAAATGGATGCAAAGACAATAGCCTGTCCCGAATGCGGAGCGGAAATCGAAATCACAAAAGCCCTATCCGACCAAATCGGCGAACAGATGAAAAAAGACCTCGAAGCTAAGTCTCGCAAAAAAGACGCGGAGCTGAAAAAAAAGGAAGACGAGCTTGCCCGTGAGCTTAAAAAGCTTGAAAAACAAAAAGATGAGGCTGACCGCATAGTGCAGGAACAGTTGGCCAAAGAAAAATCAAAACTGAAAGCAGACGCAAAAAAAGAAGCGGAGCAGAAGATTAGCTTAGAGCTTAAGGATATGCAAGCACAGACAAATGAGCAAAAGAAGAAAATAGCGGATATGGAAAAGCAGGAACTTGAGCTGAGAAAAAAAGCCCGCGAAGCAGAAGAAATCAAAAAAAATGCAGAGCTTGAAATCGCGCGGCGCGTAGATGAGGAAAAAAACAAGGCAATACTTGACGCAAAAAAACAGTTTGAGGAAGACCATCACCTGAAAGATAAGGATAAGGACAAAAAAATCGACGACCTCACGAACAAAATCAAGGAACTCAATGAAAAAGCCGCACAGGGGTCTATGGAAAGACAAGGAGAAGTCTTTGAAGAAGACCTTGAAGAGCGCATTCGCCTTTCATTTCCTATGGACAATATTGAACCTGTATTAAAGGGACAACGCGGCGCCGATGTACTGCAGGCTGTATTCGACGGGCGACTTGACTGCGGGACGATAATCTGGGAGGCAAAACGCACAAAAAACTGGAGCAACAACTGGATTGAAAAGCTTCGCGGAGACCAGCACAACGCAAAAGCCGATATTGCCATAATCATAACCAATGCCCTTCCAAAAGGGATTGACTCCTTCGGGCAGATGGAGGGAATCTGGGTGACCGATTATTCCAACGCCCTTAACCTCGCCTCTGTCCTTCGCGCAAACATCATCCAGCTTGCCCACGCAAAGTGTGCCTCTGAAGGTAAAAATGAAAAGATGGATATAATTTACAATTATCTCACAAGCCCTGAGTTTGCCCAGAAGGTTGAGGCACTCGTGCGCTCTTTCACCGCTATGGAAGAAGGGCTTAGAAAAGAACAAAATTCATTGAAAAAAATATGGGCAAAAAGAGAAAAGCAGATTGAGCTTGCAAA
>CAZJVM010000119.1:0-4882 GCA_964549305.1 uncultured bacterium | reverse complement strand
GGAGTGCTGAATTTAGTTTAATTCTTTTTCTTTGTCAAGCCTGTCCTTGACACGTATATCATTTTCTTGATAAAAAATACGCGGCTGTTTCACTCCACTGGTTTTAAAATAAAGGATCTTTCATATTATGACTGAAATTCATTCGAGAATTATTGGCACAGGGGCTTTTTTGCCTGAAAAAATTTACGATAATGCGTATTTTGAAAAAATTATCGATACAAGCGATGATTGGATAACGGAACGCACGGGCATAAAGCAAAGGCATATTGCGGGTCCTGAAATGGCATCATCCGACCTTGGCACGAAAGCGGCAAAAAAAGCTATTGAATCCGCCGGAGTGGGCGCGGGTGATATCGAGGCAATAATATGCGCTACAATCACACCCGATATGGCTTTCCCTCCTACTGCCTGTTTTATCCAGAACAATCTCGGCATAAAAAACGCGGCGTCCTTTGATGTGGTGGCGGTATGTTCGGGGTTTATATTCGGGCTCACCGTTGCCGACAGTTTCATAAGGTCCGGGAAATATTCCAAAATTCTTGTTGTCGGCGTCGAGGTAATGAGCAAGATTATAGATTATACTGACCGCTCCACCTGTGTGATATTCGGTGACGGTGCAGGCGCGGCAGTAGTTTCAGCCGAAGAAGGCAAAATGGGAATACTTTCCACCCATATTTATTCCGACGGCGCTTATTCTCATCTGATTCAAATGCCCGGAGGCGGTTCGCGCAATCCTGTTTCGAAAGATATAATCGATAAGCGGCTTCCTTTTGTAAAGATGCAGGGGAGGGAAACATTCAAGATTGCCGTAAGGTCTATGGAGCAATCCTGTCGTGAAGCGCTTGAAGCAAACAATATGACTATCGAAGATATTGACATTTTTGTCCCTCATCAGGCAAATAAAAGAATTATCGATGCCCTTGCGTCGAGATTGAAAATTCCCGAAGAAAAGATTGTAATTACCATTCACAAACACGGCAACACCTCTGCCGCATCTGTACCCCTCGCGTTAAATGAGGCAGTTGAGGATGGTCGTATTAAGGAAGGCGACAATGTCCTTATGTCCGCTTTTGGAGGAGGTTTAAGCTGGGGTTCAATCCTTATGAAGTGGTAGCATTTGAAAATCGGGCAAGTCAGCCGATGAATTCCGCGAGCTGTTCTACTTTTTCGTATCCGTGGGAGATTTTATCAAGAAGTTTTTCGTAGTGGTCGCCTCCGTGATAGTCCGTGCCTCCCGTTGGAATCAAATCGAGCTCATCGCATAGAGAAAGAAGGTATTTTTCATATTTTTTCGGGGTCAGTTTCGCTCCACAGTGGTTATGGAGAGGAAGCTGCATTGCATAGGGATAGAAAACCTCCACTCCCATAAGACCAAGTTTCTTCAATTCTATAAGATGATTCTTGAAATTTTTTGTCTTGAAAAAACCGGGATGTGAATGTACCGGAATTCCTCCCGCGTCCCTTACAAGGGCAATTGCCTCCCATGCGTGCAGTTTCATCCGCTTTACGTAACAGGATGAATTGTCTCCGAGATATTTTCTGAACGCTTCGTTTAACGATTTTACATAACCTTTTTCAAGAAGCGCTTTTGCGATGTGCGGTCTTCCAATTGTGCCTTCTCCGGCAATTTCCGATACTCTTTCGGAGGATATTTCGAATCCCTTTTCCTTTATTTTACGAATCATCAGTTTGGCTCTTTTTTCCCTGAAATTCCTCATTTCGCTGAGTTTTTTTGAAAGTTTCCTCTCTGCGGGGTCAATATTGTATCCAAGTATTTCAAGACGAAGGGATTTGTGAGAGCAGTTAATTTCTGCGCCGTTGATAAACTTTATCGAGTGCTTTTTGGCATATTCGTTAACATCATTTTTTTCTAAAACTATGTCGTGATCCGTTATAGAGAGAAGTTTGACTTTATTTTTTACCGCTATCCGTATAATCTCCATAGGAGATTTGTCGCCGTCAGAGAGTGTGCTGTGGATATGAAGGTCAAATTTGAACATAATTCTATATTTATAAGTTAATATTCATTCAAAGTAAATTTATTTTATATGGCAACCTTGAGCGTATATATCCATTTTCCCTTCTGTTTATCAAAATGCATCTACTGTGATTTCAATTCATCAGCTTTGCGGGGGAGGGAAAGTAATGGACGGACAATCGATGAGTACGCGGATTTCATCTGCAGAGAAGTCGATTTAAGGATGAAAGGCAATTCAATGGAGGAAGTTTCCGTAGAAAGCATATATTTCGGAGGTGGCACTCCTTCGCTGATGAGCCTTTCGAATATTGAAAATATCCTTAATAAAATATCAGGCGCAGTGAGCATATCTTCCCATTGCGAAATCACTCTCGAGTGCAATCCCGCAACCCTGAAAAAAGAAAAACTTGTGGCTCTGAAAAAGACAGGCATCAACCGCCTGAGTGTAGGTTGCCAGAGTTTCAATGACAGCGAATTGAAGTTTCTCGGACGGATTCATAATGCAGAGGATAATTTCAGAATCATCAGGGATGCAGAAGAAGCAGGATTTGATAACATTAGTCTTGATATTATTTTTGCCGTTCCCGACAGCACTTTGCGGTCATTTAAAGAGACTTTGCGAAAAACCCTATCTCTTCCGGTCACTCATATCTCCTGCTACGGGTTGACTGTCGAGGAGGAAACACCGCTTTTTAAAAAAGTGCAAACCGGTGAAATTGTCCCTGCAGGTGATGAAACTCAGAGAGAAATGTATCTTACGGCAGTGGATTTGCTTAACTCACAAGGGTTTAAGCAATATGAAATTTCAAACTTTTCAAAGGAAGGGTTTCAATGCAGACATAATCTCAATTACTGGAACGGCGGAAATTATCTGGGAGTGGGAGTGTCGGCGCATTCCTGTGAAGTTTTCAGGAATGATGCAGGTCAATATGAGTCAGTGAAAAGAATCTGGAATACGCGGGACCTGAATGAATATTTTGATTTGCTGAAATCTCAAAAACCGCCCCAAGAGGGGGAGGAAACTTTAAAGGGTGATAAACTTTTATCTGAAGCGATTATGCTCGGACTAAGGAAAACGGAAGGCATTTCCCTGCAGGCATTTAACAAAAAATATGATGTTGATATTAAAATACGCTATCTCGATGAGATAAAACGGCTTTGTGATGGAGGATTAATCCTCGCGGACAACGACAATCTCCGCCTTACCGCGGAAGGACTTCTTCTCTCAAACGAAGTATTTCAGGCATTTTTCTAATACTGAAAAAGGGAGGCTTCCTTGACACCTCAGCGTGATTTGCTACAAATACGGCGTATTGTTTTAGTGAAGCAAAATCTTACTGAGAGGCGAAGAAACAAAAATGACTGAGAAAAAGGATGTTGTGGTCATAGGCGGTGGTCCCGCGGGATTGACTTGCGCCTGGCAGTTGGCTGAAAAAGGACTCAGCGTTATTCTTCTTGAAACAAAAAAGAAAGCGTATAATTACAAGCGCCCCTGTTGCGCGATGGTTATTCTCGAGCCTAATTTTCACGATGAGTTTGTGCAGACCGAAAGGGGGAAAATCATATTTCAGGAAAATGATTTTTCTATTCCCTATGAGGGCAGATTTCATAATCTTTACCGCAGTATTAAGTTTTCGCCTTCCGGCTATAAATTCACCGTTGCGAAAAAATCCGGATATCCTCTTGCAAGAACTATTGACAAGGAAAAAATGCTGAAAACTCTTTATGACAGAGCGCTTGAGGCAGGTGTTGAAATACGCGAAGGGGAAACGGGTGTTGAGGTAAAAAATGCCGGCACGGGAGTTGAAACAAAAGTTAGGAAAGACGGAAATTTTTATACGATTAATTCCCGCTATGCAATCGGTGCAGACGGCGTCAACTCCACTGTCGCAAAATCCCTTGGCCTGAACAAAGACCGCAAACTGTTTTTTGTGACAATGGTCATTTCCTATGACTTTGAAGATGTTGATTGTGAATATTCCGATGCATTCATCCAGTGCAGAGGAAAGTCTTTTTCCTCAACGGGCGGAATTGCCTGCACTCCGAAACCGGGAGATGAGGAAGGAAAATATATTCTTGAAATAACAGTAAGTCCCGACCCGTCAAAGGGTGAAAGAGCGGAAAAACTTCTAAATCAGTTCATTGAAAAAGATTTTGTAAAACCGTGGTTTAAGAATGCAAGGATGACAAAAGTCCGCGGATGCAAATGGTATCTTTATGAACCTGTCAGCAATCCGGTATGCGGAAATGTCATTCTCATCGGTGATGCGCCTTCTTTTCAGGAAGTTGAAAATCAGGGAGCGATGATGTGCGGAATAAAATCCGCAGAGGCAATCGTTGAAGAAATAGGAGGAAAAGACGGTTTTTCGGAATATGGAAAATTTTGGTCGAAATCCTTTGAATTTAACGACCCCAAGGTCCTTTATTCCACTGCGCGCGGATTCGGAATAAGGCGTTTCGCGGACGATGAAATCGATTTTCTCTTCTCTCTTGTTGACAGGGAAGCGCTTGACGGCACAATCAACCATTTTAAAGTGGGTGAAACAATGCTTGAGGAGTTTGCAAAGCGCTTTGATATAATCAGAGAAAAACGCCCTGATATTGCAGAAAAACTTTCCAAATTCACAAAACAAAAAATTGAAAAGTTTTTTGACTGAAACAAGAGATCATTATCGCTATATTGTCATTTCTTTTTTAATCTATCCTGAATAATCGCATTATATGATTTAAAATAGTTGAAATAATTATTTAACATTCTTTATATTATCCAAAGAATCTTTTCTCAGAGGTAATTTTATGTTGAAGAATTCATTCCGGTTTTTTGCCTGCCTTTCAATGATTCTGCTTTTTGCCTGCTCTGCTTCAAAACCTCTTCTTCCGCAGGCAGAAATGCAGAAAATGTCA
>CAZJVM010000118.1:3359-4947 GCA_964549305.1 uncultured bacterium | reverse complement strand
GACCCCCTTTTTTTCTCCCCAAAGACGTATATGCTGTCGGGAATTTGAACACTTTTGCCGTTATGATATTGAGATTTAACTCATTGTTTTATAAGACATTTAATGCAAATAATAGGAATATTTTCAAAATCACCTACTTAAAAGTGTCGAATTTTTCGACATAAAAGACTGATTACAGGATTTGGACAAAAAAGAAGAATAGCTATAAAGCAGAATATGTCATTTTATTTCAACAAGTTAAATTATTTTTTCTGCGTTTCATATTTTTGGCATAGAAAATGCATATTAACTAAAGAAAACGGACTCAATTCGTATAATTTTCGGAGGGTTTAAGAAATGAGAAATATCTATACAATAAGCATTATGGCAGTTATCTTTTTATTCAGCTCTTTTGCTGTTCACGCAGCAATTGATTTAGCGCCTGTAGCAGAAGGGACATCAGGAAAAGTGTTCTATAATATAACATACAGCACTATTTCCGGCCCAACTTACAACTACAACACCACTTTTTCAACTTACACCAGTATAAACGGAGTCCCGAATTATACGTCGCATAACACATCGGTAAGTACCTATACCAACATAGGTCCCTTCATCCAGGCAGGCAGATTCAGTTCAGTAACCTCGACATCAACTTATTCGACAACAACATTTATACAGACCCAGGTAAATCTAAAGGGCGTAGTAGAATTTGATATTTCATCTCTTTCAGCGCTTACCGGTCCTTTCAGCGCCACTTTAAGACTTGATTACAACGGCAGAGACTTTAATTCAACATTTGCCAGAACTCTTTCTCTTTATGATATGGCAGAATCAGCGGAAGACGGCGCAGTTACAACAGGAGAAGTTAAGGGTGCAAAGATTACCGATATTTTCACATTGCCTGCAGGCGGAGGCGGTCCTTCAGCCGGTTTTTACAATTTTAACGTAACTTCAGCGCTTGTAGCAGACCTTGCAAATATCGGCACAAACAGTTACAGTGGTTTTATGATTGATTTTGATTTAGCTGACCCTTCATTCCCCTTTGATTCATTTTTTGATGTTACACCTGGAGCGACATTTAATAACTATGACGGAGGAGGAAGTGAAGGACCAAAGCTTATCATCAATACCAACCCTGTTCCGGAACCAAGTTCACTAATGCTTATAGGAGCAGGTCTGTTAGGTTTATATTTCACCAATAGAAAAATAAATAAAAACTAAATTTTCAACATATAGATTCTTAAAAAAACGCCTGTATTTTACAGGCGTTTTTTTTTACCATTTTTTCCGTTTCTCTTACCCTTTGCTCAGTTGAGAAAGGAAAAGGGGTCGGGTCTGCGTATGGCTTTTGTTATGAATGATAATTGTGAAAGCATTTATTCGGACACCTCCGAGCAGGTGACATTTTTGTATCCCCATCATCTTGGAAGATCTGTCTCAGCAAACTTCGATTATCTGCCCTTCGGTGCTATTTATCAGGGGACGCCTGAAACTAATCTGAGATTTCCAGAAACCTGTTGAAAAAGGGGTGCTCACTTTTTTGTTTTTCAATATAAATGAATTGGCAGAGATTTTTTATAATTCTTGAAGTCATTGTCATCAGTGA
>CAZJVM010000118.1:0-3259 GCA_964549305.1 uncultured bacterium | reverse complement strand
TATAAATGAATTGGCAGAGATTTTTTATAATTCTTGAAGTCATTGTCATCAGTGAATATTTGAATTTTTTCAAGATGTGAAATAGCGCAAATTAAGAAATCCGTTGTTGAACCCTGTACTCCTTTCTTTCTGCAGATATTGCTGAATTCAGCCGCTTTAACAAAAAATTCCGGAATGAGCATAATGTCTTTGAAATGAGAAAGTTTGTCTCTCAGTTTCTTGAACTGAGAAGGGTCTGAAATACCTGATAAGAGTTCTTGTCTGATTTGTCCGATTATTACAACTCTGCCGTCTCTGATAAGCTCTTTTAATATTTCTGAAATTTCATCATTGCTCTTTTTGTGTCTGAGCGCCTGAGACCAGATGCAGGTATCAACCAAGACTTTCATCTTTTTTTTCTTGCTTTCTTATAATTATAGTCCCTGTCAAATTCCATTGTACTGAACAAATCAACAATCTCAGATTGCTTTTTTAGGGCGATATACTCCTTCAAAGCGGCAGTAACCGCCTCTTTCTTGGTCTTGTGATTTCCTGCTTTTTGCGCTTCAATGATAAGCTTATCATCTAATGCAAGATTAGTTGCCATAACCTTCCTCCTCTTAATTACACACTATATTACACGTATTAATGTGTGGAATTTTAAAGTCAAGGAGATTGTTGTGAATTTAAATTATCATCTGAAAGAATCCGGTTTAACTTCTGGAAATTAATGTGTGATGATTGTCCCTTATCACGCAAAAAGCGATACGCAGTGTTCTCCGAAGCAGTCGGCATTGCAGAGGGTTTGTGAATGTTCTCCGATTTTTGAAACGATTGAAGCTATTTCATCTTTAAAGATATTTCCGATTGGCAAATCTCCACGGTGAAAGCAGGGGAGAACTTCACCATCGCAGTTTAAGACGGCGATATCTGTCCCCATCGGACAGAAATGCGGTTTTTCCGGTTTCTCTGTAAAAAGCGACAAAAAAAGTCCGGCATATTCCAATGAATTGAAAGATTCAGCCCATCTTGTAATATCAGCTCTGAACTTATCCGTTGATTCTTTTTTATTAATGAAAAGATTTTTAAGGGAAAGAGACTGATATTGTTTGGAGTAGGCAGGAATGAAAGCGGGTTGGAGAATTAAACCCTTTCCGAGATTCTTTGCAATCTCCGATGCTTTGCCGGCAAGAGTATAATTACGGGATGTAAGCGTAAAGATGAATGTAAGAGGAAAGGGAATCTTCGATGAGAGTTTTTTCATCTTTTTTTCAAATTCGTTTTCATCGTCGTTTTCAATGTGAAGGGATAAGGTGATTGAAGAAAGTCCGCTTTTTTGCAGTTTATTAATTTTTTCATTCGTTAAGAGGTCGCCGTTTGAAATAAGGAGAGTGTATATGTCCGATTTTACCAATCTTTCAATCAACGAGGGCAATTCCTTAAAAAGAAGAGGTTCGCCTCCCGTAAGGATAACTCCCCGCAGACCTTTTGCCTTCAGTGCAGAGCAGAATGACATCACGGATTCCACAGATAAAAGCTCTTCCTTTTTTTCCAGATGCCCTGTATTATAAAAGCAGTAATGGCATTCCTTCGTACATTCGGAATTTAATACAATGAAAGCAGTTTCCATAAACAGGCCTTTTTAAAATAAAAATTATGACATTTTTACTTTCAGGGAGATATTTTAGAACTAATAAAGATTTTTTCAAAAAAATGAAATTAATAAAAGGAGAAAAAAATGGCTGAAGAGACTAAAACTTTGACATTTGATGAAAAGATTTCGCCCTCACATACCGCTGTTGTAGTAGTTGATGTGCAAACTCTTTTTTGCAGAGGTCCTCTTCAGAATGTTACGGGAGTTGTAATCGAGCCAATCAGCTCATTTCTCAAGGAAGCAAGAAAGCATAATGTTACCGTTATTATGATTAAACAGGACATAAAGGCATTCAGGGATTTTTCGCTCACAAGAGAGTTGTTCGAGAGGCATGGGCGGATGGAATTATTTAACGAAGGCGTTGATTTTGAAAAGGCAGGTGAATTGTGCATTTCTCCCGGGGATGGAGATTATGTCATAAGGAAAACCACATACAGTTCATTTTTTCAGACTGAGCTTGAAGGGAAACTTAAAGAGCTTGGACTTAAAACAATTATCGCAACAGGTGTCGCGACGAATGTGTGTGTTGAAACAACGGTGCGCTCTGCCTATATGAACGGATTTTATGCCGTGATTCCCGAAGATTTAACCGCTTCCTATGACCCTGAACTTAGAAAAGCGGCGCTTCAGAATATGAACGAGAATTTCGGAGAGGTCTGCTCTTCTGAAAGAATACTCCAATCGTGGCAAAAATAGCCGGATGGCATTTATTACAGAGGGAATTCTTTAAATAACTTTTCCGCCCACTCTTTGCCGAAGAATATTGTCATAGGTCCAACACCGGGGTCGTTTTCGTGATATGCCACCCTGTATCTTTCTTTAATGTCGTCCATTTCAGCTTTTGCCTTTGCATCGTTGATAGGTTGAGCATTTTTTATGAAATCGATGTAGAGGTCCAGATATTCCGTAAATGCTTCCTCTGTGGCACCTTCGTGTTCTTTGGCGCATCTTACATAAAGTTTTTGCCCCGATTCAAACTCCTTGCCCCAATCCGATATGTCCTGCTTTGCGCCCTCGATGCGGGGAATGTTTGAATATTTTTCGGTTATCGGTTTCATCGGCGCTATATACTTATTGCGGTAATCATCATTTTTAAGCAGAGGCACGATGTCTATTGTAGTGAACATTCTGCTCGATGCCTCAACAAGATCATAGGTAAAAAGAGGAAGGTCGTAATTATCTTCGGGAAGAATTATACCGTTTCTAACATATATCACTCCGTCCGCGTTAAGCGCGGAGAGCTTTATCGCTTTAATCTTTTCGCAACTGAAAACTTCATATGTGTGGTCAACCAAAGCGCCGTCTTTGTCATTTTTTATGTAGGCAAGTTCATCATCAACTTCAACTTTAGTTAATCCAAACTCAGACGAAAATTTGTCCCTTAGCATTTCATTGAATCTTAACTTCATTGACTGCGGCATTATTATTCCTCCGGAAGTTTATTTTGTTTTTACCTATAAGTTCTTCTTCTTGCACTTTAAAATTATTTTTTCAATATTTTTTCGTTGCAGTGTGAAGACAGAACACAGATGTCTCGTTTTTTAAATCATTTCTTACGGAAGGTCTCTCTCTTCCGCGCAGGGGCGAGGTGCAGATAAAACAAAAGAGACTGGATCCCCCGGTCAA
>CAZJVM010000117.1:0-4967 GCA_964549305.1 uncultured bacterium | reverse complement strand
CCCTTGTTGAGCTTACCGATGTAATGCCCACGCTTCTGGGGCTTACGGATATAATCTCCGATTCAAAGATGGAAGGTAAAAATCTATATCCGCTTCTCTCAGGCGCGAAATCCACGCTCAGGCATTATGCTTTCAGCGAAGTTCACAATTACAAGAGCATTATCAATGATAACTGGAAATTCATTATGTCACTGCCGGTGCTCGGTTTGCCTCAGCTTTTTAACCTTGAGGATGACCCGGGAGAGAAAGAGAATATCTACTACTCCCATATAGGCAGAGGAGGCGCTTTAAGGGATGAAATATTGACACGAATAGAAAAGCTGAACAATCCCGCGCCAAAGATAAGCAAGGTGAGCAGTGAAGATGAAGAACGCCTGAAAAGTCTCGGTTATATCAATCAGGGGGCAAGTGAAGCTTTGAAGGTGGGGAAGTATCCTCCGCAGGGACTTTTCGGGGAAATTCGCGGCGGTAAATTGATATTCACTGATGAAAAGGGCAGAGAAAAAACCGGAAAAATTGTGGGGAAAAATTCCGCTCTTTCACGTGACTCCCTTGTAGTTGATTCCGGAAGGGCGGTGATTCCTTTTAATTCAACGGGGGAAGCATATGGAGAAATTACGGTTGAATTCTGGATAAATCCCGGGTGGAAGTGGAATGACAAAAAGCAGAGACGACTGCTGTCGCTTAAAGATGGCGCGGAGGATAGGGCATCCATAGACAAGGTGAGCGAAGCCATAGATACAAACGACGGCAAAGTGTATAAGGGGGCATTTCTCAGGATTTCCGTCAGTGGAGAAGAGAATGTGGCTTATTACGATGTTTCTAAACTCTCCGACAGCATCGGGCATCACCTGCTCTTTACATTCAGAGTTGCTTCCAGGGACGGGAAGGGAGTGGCATCGCTTTTGATAGACGGTATAAAGGAAGAATTTTCACCTGAACTTATTTTTGAAAAATCGCTGAACAGGAGTATCAATGCCGTAAGTTTTTTCTCGGAAAATTCGAAAAGTAATTTTCGCGAATTGAAAATATACAAAAAATTTTATAATCCGCCTTCGATAGTGATTCCCGTATTCAGAGAAGCGATGAAATACGCGGACGAAGCTTATATGAGAGGAAAATAATAATGCCGGAAATTTCCATAGTAATTCCCACATACAATGCCTCTTTCTCCATAGGGCAGTGCCTTGAAGCGATTTATAAAACGAAGAATGTGGATTTTGAAGTAATAGTGGTAGATGACATTTCAACTGACAATACGCTTGATGTTGTGCGCAAATATCCCTGTCGTGTAATCGAACTTGAGAAAAAAAGCGGTCCTTCGGTGGGACGCAATGCGGGTGTTGAAAACGCGCAGAGCGACATTGTGATGTTTGTGGATTCCGACGCAGTGGTGCAGGATGGGGGCATTGAGTGGATTGTGGAAGGATTCAAGGGAAATCCATCTGTTGCCTGTATAAGCGGTGTCTTTGATGCAAATCCAAATGAGATAGGATGGTTTTCCCGTTACAGGGACAGGCAGGTCGTGTACTGGCATTATTCCGCCTGTGACGAGGTGACGGTTTTTGTCCTGACGGCAGGAGCAATAAGGAAAAATATTTTTTTTGAAGTGGGAGGATTTGAGAGGCAGTTCGGAGTTGCGGCGGATATCGAGGACTTTGAAATAGGACACAGAATAGTCGGTAAGGGATATAAGATGGTTGTTGATAAGAATGCAAAGTTTTATCATTTTGAGCATTCCTCGCGCTTCTGGATGCTTGTGAAAAAACTTTTTAAGCGCACGCGCCTCTGGATGCACCTTTTCAGCAAAAGCAGGAAATTTGAAAAAAACTATGCGACACCTTCGCGCTCTCTTGCCGCGGTTTTTGCCGGATTAAGCCTGCTGTCACTTTTAGCTTCACCCTTTGTGAATGTTGCGGGAGGATTTTTCCTTTTTTTCTTTTTAATATTCATTGTGCTTGACGCGGGCTTTTACGCTTATCTTTTTAAGGATGGCGGGCTCTTTTTTATGCTTTTTGCCGTGGCAGTCCACTACTTCTTCACTCTCGTAATATGCACGGGCGCGGGTGTGGGACTTTTGCAGTCAATTTTGGGAATAGAGGCGCAGAAGTGAAAATTTCCTTTAAAAATAGTTTGTTTGTTTTTCTTCTCCTCTTGCAGATTTTTTTCGCCGCGGCATATCTTCCCGTAGGCGAATGGTTTTCCGATTCACTCATCTATTCTGATGATTTTACTGTCCATTACAGCGCGATACTCACCCAGAATGAGCTAATCGATGATTACGGAAGTCTTTGGGGATATCTGCCTTTTTTCAGAGCAGGGTCCGTCACGCAAACGCTTCTTTCAATCGACAGCAAGGGATGGGGAATTGCCGTCAAGTTTCTTTCGGTAATTTTGTCGAAAGAAGCGGCATTTAAAATAGCATTTATTTTAAGCATCATTCTTATTCCTTTTATTCTTTATTTTGCCGGGAAGAATTTGAAATTCGGAGACAGAGAAATTCTGATGCTGACTGCAGGCGGACTTCTTTATCTTCAGACTTCAATCTGCGTTGATTTTATCAAGTGGGGGACAATTTCCTTTGTCTTCGCCTCATTTCTTTCTCTCTACGCTGTTTCACTTTTTTACTCATATCTTGATAACGGAGGAGTGAAGAAAATAATCGGCGCCACACTGATAAGCTGTTTAGCCGTTTGGGTACATCTTCTTGCCATCATCTGTATTGCAGTGCCGCTTTTTTTCTTTATTGCCTCCTATTTAAGGGGAGCGATAAAAAAGAAGATACTGCCCGTTTCCCTTTCCGGTGTTGTCATCCTTTTCGTAACGCTTCCCATTTACTATCCTCTTTTCCTGTTTTATGAAAACAGAACGAGATTTTTCCCTTGGGAACCATATTACACATCGAGTTTGTGGGAACCGGTAAAAACATATATTTTTCAGATGCAGATTTTTAACGAGTATTACGGTATTCCATTTCAGAAGAATTCTCTCGTTGATATTTTGATTCTTCTCTTTGCCATTGCGGGATTTATGTATTGGAAGAGAGAAAAGAATAATTCACTGCTTATTTGTTTTGCGGGAGCTTTTGCCGCGTTTTTTTTCATCGGTTTCTACGGGTCATTTTTTGAGTTTACAAGACGTCTTACGCCTCTGCGTTTTTTAATCACTATGAATATCTTTCTTCTGCCGCCTGCCGTTAAAGGAGCATCAGGGCTTTATGACTGCATTGTGGAGGAGAAAAAAGTATTTTCAAAAGCGCCAGTTCTCATAATTTCCCTTTTCTTTGCGGGCACTCTTCTTGCAATGCCTTATTACCATTTTTACGCGCTTCACAGTATGCGCCTTAATACTTCTTCCGCAAAAGAAGCGCAGAAACTCGTAAACCTCATTGAAAATAATACAACACCGGAAGGGCGCATACTTATGGAAAATTCTGATTGGGAAAGCGGACATGTTTATTTCGGCGGGCATTTTCCGATTATACTTCCTCATTATGTTGACAGGGAATATGTGGGCTGTGAATATTCCACAGACCCGATGATTGATAATTTTATGAGTTTTTATGACGGTTTTCTTTTCCATAAGAAGCTCGACTGGTTCAACAGGGAGAGAATTGAAGAGTATTGTGACCTCTATAATATAAATTGGGTGATATGCTGGTCGGAGGGAGCTGTTGAACTTATGGATTCATTTCCGGATTATATCAAAAGAAAAGATAGTCTGGGGAGATTAATTCTTTACGAGGTAAACAGAAAAGGAAGTTATTTTTTAAAAGGTTCCGGGGCTGTAAAGACAAGTGTGAATAATATTGAGCTTTCCAATCTCACCCCAGAAGACGGCAAGGTTATAATATCCTATCATTGGCTGAAAACATTGAAGTCTGATAACTCCTTAGATGTACAAAGGGCTTTTCTGTCAGATGATAAAATAGGCTTTATAGAGGTAGATAATCCGCCTGATAGACTCCGCGTTTATAATGCCTATTAAAAATTATCTTTTGAGTAATAAATGTTAAATGTCTTTATTTATTCTCTAAGCATTTTTTTCAATTCATCTGATTTTTCAAAAGGAATAGCCAGAATATTTATTGCTGTTTTTTGCGGTATACGATTGAAGTAGTTATTGATGTCTATATGTTTTTTGTTTTTACTGTTGAAAAATTTGTAATTCAGGGATGAAAAAAAGTTATAAAAATTGTGAAAATCAGTATTATTTTCTTTCATAAGGGAAAAATCTATCTCAAAGATGATTTTAGGTCTGCATTGCTTTATCATCTGTTCAGCGCCTTTCAAAACATTCCATTCGTGCCCGTCGGTGTCTATTTTTATAAAATCTATATTTTTGATATTGTTTTCCCTGCAGAATGCATCGATTGTTATTGAACTTATTCCTTCAGTAGATTTCAAAGTACCGCAATGTACAGGATGAATTTCACCTTTTGCCGGCAAATTTATTTTCCAGCTTGCATAAGCTTTAATATCCGGGTTTTTTTCCGTTCTGTAGGAAATAAAGCACTGGACAGGAATAACGGATTTACAAAGTGCCGGGTTAAGGGATAGGTTTTGTTTTAATTTTGAAAATGCATAATGCGTAGGTTCAAAAGCATATACCTTCCCCTGAGGCACTAATTCTGCAAACTTTAAAGTCATATCTCCGACATTTGCACCAACATCGAAAACAACTGAGTCTTTTGACAGACGCAGAATCTGATTATCATATATATACTTTTGGAAATCACCGAATAAAAACAATGACAAATCTATTCCTTCACTTAAATCAATTTTGTAATTAATTCCATTGCGCCTGATTAACCTTTGTTTCTTCAGGCAAAGCAGTTTTAGAATGAAATAAATAAGTCTGGCAACATAAACTCTTATTTTTGTAAGCGGAATTTTGTTGATTAAAGAATGTTTGTTATTTTTACTCGATTTCATAATCAGGAATCTTTTTATTTGTGGATTACCATT
>CAZJVM010000116.1:0-5175 GCA_964549305.1 uncultured bacterium | reverse complement strand
GTTTCATCAGCAGATAATATGGAGAGTTTGAAAATGGAGTTTGAAGAGGTTATGTCGGGATATGAAAAATCCTGAAGAATTATGTCATTGCCATTATCTTTAATCCCGTCAACGGTATCTATGATGACTATCTCTTCGCCTGAGTTGAGAAGACTCATACTCGATGATGTAACACCTGCGAATATGGATGAGTCATTATAAATATCAGAGAAGGAAATTGTACCGTCCTTTTCCGTAATGACGAAGAAACTGCCTGTGGGAATATTTGTTATGTCGGAAAATCCCGCCCGTTGAGAGATTGAATCAAAAGTTGTACCGCCGTCATCACTCACAATAAGAGATGTGAGGTCAACGGTATTTCCAGTGCCGTTATACAATTCAATCCATTCACCGCCGGATTCGGAAATCGCGGGGTCATACATTATTTCGCTGACTTCTATTGCCTTGTTTGTATTTACGGGCAGGGCAAAGGATGTATATGAAGCGGAAAAAAACAGCAGTCCCGTAATTACAAATATTTTTACATATGAATTGATTTTTCTCATGAGAGATTCTCCTTTTATGTTAAAAAGAGCAATAAATATATAAAATAAGCAAATAATGTCAACTAAAAAGTTTGATTCGGGAGATTGGAAGTTCCCCTTTGGTTTACCTGTCATTCCTGTAATATCCCTACCTTGACGGGAGGGATGAATTGGGAGAGGGAACTAAAATGAGAAATTAAGGCTGATTAAAAAACAGGTTATCCTCTAAGCGCTTTGACGATATCTATCTTTGATGCCTGAAAGGAAGGAAGAAGTCCTCCGAGAGCGCCCATTATTACAGAGAAGACCATTGATTGAATTGCAATGCCGGTTGTGAGTTTGAAATCAAAGGCAAGCTCTGAGAAGGTCTGCCAGTTGATTGTGGATACAGTGATTAACTGCATAAATGACGCGGCAAAAAGCCCTACGAGTCCTCCTGAAACAGAAATAAGAAGGCATTCCATCAAAAACGCGGTAAGAATATTTCCCCTTGTAAACCCGAGCGCCCTCAATGTGCCTATTTCCTGCGTCCTTGCTCCCACTGCGGCATACATTGTTATCATTGCTCCCAGTATTGCCCCCAGGCTAAAGATAATCGTAACTGTAATGCCAAGAATCCTCAAAAATGTGGCTAACATTTCGGATTGTTCTGAGTAGTATTCATTTTCCCTCTTTATTTCCGCCGTGAGTCGTTGGTCCTTCTCGATTCTCTTTTTAAAACTCGAAAATTTATCTTTTCTGGGGACTCGCGCAATCACGGAAGAATATACAGGTCTTCTGAAAGCGTCCATAATCTGATTCACATCACCCCAGACTTCGGAATCAAAACCGCTTTTTTGGGCATCGAAAATCCCCACTATTCTCCATTGCCGTCCCGCGAACTTAATCGTTCCCCCGATTTCCACTCCGCTGAAGTTTTTTGCAATGGCGCTTCCCACAATTATTTCCTGCAGTCCCTTGCGCCACGTCCTTCCCTCTTTCATCTTTATCTGAGGTCTGAGTTTAAGTGAAGCATCTTCAGCGCCGCGCACCGAGATATTTGAAACGGAACCCGAATATTTCCTTGCCAATGTAATAAGCACGTTGACTTCCCGCGCGGCAAGAAGATTGCCATTCTCATCCATTGATATTTCCGGCTGATTGATTATTATGGATGCCTGCTCTTTTGAAATGCTGCTCTGCATTTCCGTACCTGATGATTTCCTTATGATTATGGCGTTTTCTTTGTAACCGGTATCAATGAGGGTCTTTTCAATACCGTATGAGAGCATAAGTACGTCTGCAAAGACAAATACCACAAGTCCGATGCCAAGTGCCGTAAGAAGAGTGGTTAATTTCCTTGTCCATATATTTCTGAGATTGTAATAGATTGGTATCTTCACTTTTTTCTATCCGATTTTTCTCAGACTTGTCGCGATTATTGTTTTTGAAGCATTCCACGAAGGAAGAATCGATGCCGAGACTCCAACGCCAATGGCAATAACGAAACTGAAAATAATTGTTTCAGGTGAAACCCGGAAAACGGGAAGAAATGTTTCAACCAGTTTCCCGAAGGATTTCGCAATCGGAAAAGTTATTATTGTTCCGAAAATTGCGCCTGTCAGGGCAATTATTATCGATTCTCCCATAATGAGATAGGTGAGAGTTTGCCCGTTGAATCCGAAGGTTTTTAGCATTGCATACTCGGGTATTCGTTCTCTTGCGGACATTGCCATTGTATTTGAAAGTATTACGAGAATTACGGCAATTATTATGAATGAGACTATTCTGAGCGCCTGAACTATTGCCTCCGTCATTGATAAAAACCCTAGCTGGAATGCCTTTTCCGTTTCCGTGAGCGTTTCGGCTGAGGAATTTGCAAACTGAGCGTCAATCTTTTTGCTTATCGATGCGGCAAGATTGGGATTGTCTATTCTGAGCATAAACCACCCGATATTGTCCGGCTCAAACATCCCTGTTTCCTTTATTCTTTCGTTAAGATAATCCCACCTGAAAAAAAACATTGTTTCATCAGTTGATTTTTTTGCACCGCGGTAAATTCCGGCAATATAGAAGTCCCAGTTTCCCGGATAGATATTTCCCGTAATTCTGACTGTGTCGCCCTTTTGCCAACCGAATCTCTTTGCAATGCCTTTACCAACGATACAGGCGTTTCGCATCGTAAGGAAAGTTCGTTTTTCTTCGGGTTTTACCAATATCTCAGGATACAGGTCTATGTAGTTGGGGCTTACGGAAAAAATCGCGATGAAATTTTTTTCGTCCTTGTAGAATCCGCCAAACCAGTTTCCGTAAGCCACATCGGTAATGCCGTCAACACTTTTAATCTTGTTGCCATAGGCAAGAGGCAGCGTGGATATAATCGATATGGCGTTTCTTGAGACTATTCTTTTGTCCGATGACATATTGACTCCGAAATACCATGCTTCAAGCACGGTATTGATGAGCGCGTATGAAGTTATCGCTATGGCAAGTCCCATTATTGTCAGCACTGTGCGCAGTTTGTGCCGCATGGCATTTTTAAAAATCAGCTTGGAAAGAGTCATTTACTGTTACCGGAAAAAAGAAATAAAGTGTTTATACAAGCACTCCCTTGTCAAGATGGCGTTGAATATGAGCTTTATCCGATGCCCTCGGGTCATGGGTTACCATTACGATTGTTTTGCCGAATTCTTCGTTGAGATTCGTTAAGAGCAGAAGCACGTCTTCAGCGGATTTCTTATCGAGTTCGCCGGTTGGTTCGTCTGCAACGAGCAGTACCGGGTCGGTCACAAGGGCCCTTGCAATTGCCACTCTCTGCTCCTGTCCGCCTGAAAGCTGATTTGGAAAGTGGTCCATCCTGTCAGAAAGGCCTACCATTGAAAGAACAGTGAATACGTGCTCTTCCCTTTCGCGACGGGAAAGATTTGTGAGAAGAAGGGGCAATTCAACATTGTCAAAAGCGGATAATACAGGTATCAAGTTGTATGACTGAAAGATGAAACCAACATTTCTTGAACGCCATCGCGCAAGCTCGCTTTCTTCAAGTTCCGTTATGTCAACTCCGCCGACTACTATTTTCCCCTTGTCTGTGTGGTCGATTCCCGCGATGAGATTTAAAAGGGTTGTTTTCCCGGAACCGGAAGGTCCCATCAAAGCCAGAAATTCTCCATTCGGAACAGAGAATGAAAGGTCAAAGAGTACGGGAATTTCAATATCTCCCCGCCAATAGGATTTCGAAACGTTTTGAATATCAATAAGATTTTTGCTCATCATTCCTCTATTTCGATTTTTCCCTTGTCATTAAGGTTGTCTGGAGGATTGATAATTATTTTTGTTCCCGGTTCGGGCCCTTTTATGATTTGGACGAAATCTCCTATATTTTCACCGGTTTCAACGGGAATTGCAGATGCTGTATTATCTATAGCCGCAAAAACCACTTGCCTGCCGCTTCGTTCTGTTACGGCATTTGCCTCAATGACTGTTTTTGGACTGTTTATCATCTCTTCGGTTACGTTATCTTTCAGGAATGATACACGGGCGCTCATCTCCGGCAATACTTTGCTGTCTATGTCAACAAAAGCCACTTTTGTCATGATAGTCGCCTTTGCCCTGTCTGCCGTGGGCACGATTTTATGCACCTTGCCCCTGTATTTAATATTTGGATAGGCGTCTAATGTTATTATGCATGGGTTGCCTTCTTCAACGAGATTTATGTTATTTTCAGAAACATCGGCTTCCACTATCAGGGACTTCATATCCGCCATTGTTACCACTGCCGCCCTTGAATTTGCCGATGAAGCGAAGGGGGCGACGACTTCCCCCACATCTGCGTTTTTAGTCAATATAGTGCCGTCAAAGGGGGCGCGGATAAAGGTATTTTCAAATAGCACTTTTGACTCGTCAACTGCCGCTTTAGCCGCGGTAACATTGGATTCGGCAGACTGAAGCGCGGCTTTAGAGCTGATAATTCGCGCCGATGCAATGTCATAACTCGATATGGAAATTGTGCCGCTTTCAGAAAGTTTTTTCTTTCTGTCATAGTCGAGTTTTGCATCGTCAAATTCCGCTTTTGCCTGTTTGTAGACAAAGCGTGCCGTTACGAGATTTGCTTCGGCGCGGTTTAATGCCGCACGTGCGTCCCTGTTTTCAAGGCGCGCTATAATGCTTCCTTCCTTGACTTCATCGCCTTCCTGCACGGCAAGATACTCAAGTCTCCCCGTACCCTTTGAGGCAACCGCGGCTTTTGTCTGGGCTACCACATAACCGGTGGCATTAAGAATTGTTTTTGCCTGATATGGATAAATGGAAGTTACCACCGAAAGTCTGACGGCGGTTTTTTTAGTGAAAACTCCGCTTTGAAAGAGGGAAAAAATAAGAAAAATAAGAGCGAGTGCAATTAACGCGCGGTAAAGGTATCTCTGCCTTTTTTTCTTTTTGTAGAATGTTTGCTCCTGCGAACGGTCAATTTTAAGCTTCCCGACTTCCATTGTTTTTCTCCCCGTTTTCAACAGTGAATTTACATAGATTATACCTATGTATAGAAAAGCATATGCTTTTTCAAGTTAGAAAGGTTTTTAAGATAAAGTCTGTTATCAAAAAGATATCCGGGAGTGTGTAATGATTGGGAAGTTTACGCGACTTAATGAAAAGTGAGGCATAGTGAAATTAATTC
>CAZJVM010000115.1:2671-5407 GCA_964549305.1 uncultured bacterium | reverse complement strand
AACAATGAAAACATTAATGCTGATTAGTTTTATTTCAGTATTTCTTTTAATCTCAGCAACATCATCACAAGCAAAATCAAGACAGGGGTATGTGCTGAATTCAGACTTTCAAAGCGGTTCCACACTTAGCACAATCAAATATAACGGAAAAAAAACAGAAGCAACGGTAAATGAAGATATATTAAGCCAGCTTCATTCCGATTCAATAATCCGAAAAAAAGGAAAATACATCTTTGTAATTGCAAGATATAACGGCGACAATGTTATTGTTCTTAAAAAGAATGACCTTTCAAATCCTTTAAAGCAGTACTCATTTACTGACGGCACAAATCCGCAGGATATGGTCTTCAAAAACAAGAAAACCGCCTATGTAAGCGGACTTGGCACAAATGACCTTCTTGTAATCAATCCGCTCAACGGAAAAACCAGGAAAAAAATTGATCTCTCTGACTTTGCCGATTCAGACGGCACCGTGGAAGCGGCATCTATGGTGATAGTGCAAAACCGACTCTTCGTGGCATTACAACGCCTTGATGGTTTCTCGGCATCAAACGACAGCATGATTGTGGTCATAAATATCAGGAAGAACAAAATCATAGATACAGACTCCGATACTTCGGGCACGCAATCAATCACGCTTTCGGGAAGAAATCCCAACAGCATGGTTTACTGCAAAAAGAGCAAAAGAATATACGTATCTGACACGGGCACCTATGATACAGGCGACAATTACGGCGGTATAGAAGTAGTCAATCCAAAAACACTTGAATCGGAAGGAATAGTTGTCACAGACGAAACGCTTGGAGGTACACCGGGAAGCATTGCAGTGGAATCGGCAAAAAGGGGGTTTGTGGTAATCAGTGATTCTTCATATAACAACTATGTAGTGCCCTTCAATGCATCGAAAGGGACGGCAGGAAGTCAACTTTCAGGCACGAGCACATCATATATCCCCAAAATTGTAAGCGAAAACGGATATCTCTATGTTCTTGACAGAGACAGCAGTAATCCGGGAATAATCGTTTACAAAACCAGAAATAAGAAAAAGGTTTCAGGTCCGGAAAGTACGGGGCAACTTGCGCCTGCCGATTTTATTTTATAAGAACAGGCAGATTCGGGAGCAGGAATTTGAAATGAATGAAAAAACGGAAAGAAAAAGCGTTTTTTTCGCCTTCTCTCTCCTTGCGCACTTTCTGCTTGTTATTCTTCTCTTATCGATGCCCGCAAAGATGAAAAGAAGCAGTAATGCAGATTATTCAAGGCGCGTAATCATTGATTTTGATATTCCTGCTCCTCCAAAATCAGGCGGAGGAAAAAGCGTTGAGGCAAAGGAAAAGTCCGCCATAAAACTTTCCGCAAAACCATTGTCATCAATGGGAAAAACCAAAACATCATCTGTTGAAAAAACTATCCTTTCCGATAAACCCGCGGCAGTAAAAGAGGATTTGCCGATTGAGTTTTCCTTCGATGAGCAAAAATCCGGTGAGGTGTTTGGCATTGGCAATGTATCTTTTGCGGAAAAAGGCAGACAAGGCGCATTTTCATCTGCAGGTTTCGGCAACGGCGAGGGATTCGGGTTCGGCAAAGGAAAGGGAAAAGACGGCGTTTCCGGAAGAGACAGCGGTGAAGGCGCATACTATACAAATTATTACCAATTATGCCTTGAAAAAATCGAAGAACAAAAGAAATATCCGCAAATTGCAGTCATAAGACAGATTGAAGGAGAAGTGGAAGTAAAGATTACGCTTTCCCCTGACGGCAGTGTTTCTGAACTGGAAATTATTAAATCTTCCGGTTGGGATATGCTTGACAGTGAAGCAACCGAGTGCGTCAGACACGCATCCCCCTTCCCCGCACCGCCAAAAGAAATTCTCAGAGATTCAAAGCTCGTCCTCTCCTTCACAATCGCCTTCGAACTAAGCTAAATGGCGTCAAATCGTCATTGTTGAAATATAATCTTTATCCCTTATGAAATCAGAGTGACGCGGGGTTTGGACGTTGTGGGATTCATATCAACGATAGTATCAATTCCATAAACTTTTTTGATATTATCTTCATTCAGAACATCCTCAGGTCTGCCGTCGGCAAATATCCTTCCGTCCTTTACAAGAACGAGGCGCGAACAAAACTGCGCGGCAAGGTTAAGGTCGTGGGACACGGTAACAACGGTTATCCCCGATGATTCATTCAATTCACGGAAAAGCGAATGGCAGTAGACCTGATGGGATATGTCAAGATGTGATGTTGGTTCATCGAGAAGCATAACCTCCGGACTTTGGGCAAGCGCTCTCCCGATAAGGACTCTCTGCTGTTCGCCACTGCTGAGGCAGTTGAAGTATTTATCGGCAAAGTTTTCTATGCCGAGGCGTTTCATAATTTCCCGCGCTTTTCCCCTGTCCTCATTGTTTTCAAACCATATCCCCTTCGATTTTATGTATCTTCCCATCATAATCATTTCGGATACTGAAAATGAGATGGATGTATTCTCCGCCTTTGAGACAACTGCAATACGCTTTGATATTTCTCCTCTTGAAAGCTTTTTCCTTCCGAATATTTCCAGCGTTCCCGCAGAAGGCGTGAGCGACCTGTACAGAAGCCTTAAAAGAGTAGTCTTCCCAGAACCGTTAGGGCCGAGAATTGCAGTGTTTTCACCCTTTTTCACGGTGAAATTTATCCCCTTCAGCACAAAACCGTTGCCATAGGAAAAATTCACATCCGATATTTTAAAAACTGTGT
>CAZJVM010000115.1:0-2571 GCA_964549305.1 uncultured bacterium | reverse complement strand
TATATAACCTTCCCCGATTCTTTCTTTAAAAGGTACAGAAAAAAGGGCGCGCCTATCAATGCCGTAACCGTGCCCACGGGCAATTCGACGGGACTTAAAACAGTGCGAGCAATGGTATCCGAAAGAAGAAGAAATATTCCTCCGGCAAAAAAAGACGCGGGCACTGTGATACGGTGGTCTGCCCCTGCAATGATTCTTACCATATGAGGCACGACCAGTCCCACAAATCCTATTAATCCACTCCAGGCAACGACTCCGGCAGTAAGGAATGACGCCAGAATTACAATTACCTTCGTGTAAACTCTCACATTCACTCCAAGCTGAAGCGCCGCTTCATCACCGAGCGCGAGAAGATTGAGCTTTCGCGACGCGGCAAATGTAAGCAACCCTCCAAGCGCCACAACGGGAAAAGCAAACTTGAGTGTGTCGTATGATGCATTACTGAGATTTCCCATAAGCCAGAAATATGCCTTTCTCATCTCACCTCCCGTTGATATGGAAATCACAAACATCACAACAGCGGCAAAAAAAGCGTTAATTATTACACCTCCGAGAATAAGAGAAGAGGAAGACAATCCCCATCTTCCTGTTGAGATAAAAAGAAGCACCGCAATTGCAATCAGTGAGCCCGTAAAGGCGGAAAAAGTTACATAGTATGATGCGGCAAATCCCGCAAATATGGCAAGCACAGCGCCCGTTGCCGCGCCTCCCGATACGCCGAGTATGTAGGGCTCGGCAAGGGGGTTTTTCAGGACAACCTGAAAAATAATTCCCGCAATGGAAAGCGCCGCGCCCACGAGAAAAGCAAAGAGGGCACGGGGAAGACGAAGCCCGAAGAGAATCGTATTCTCATAAGTGCTTCCCGCTTTAGTGCCGGCGAGGATTTTTACCACATCGGAAAAAGGCAGGTCAACGCTTCCCACCGAAAGAGAAACGACAATTGCAAGCACCGAAATTACGACAAAAAGAATTATTATAAAAACTATTTTTAGCGGTGTTATTTCTCTCATCTGAAAACCCCTGGATGAATTGTTTTGGCGAATATTTCAAGCGCTTCAATTATTCTTGGTCCCATCCTGCTTACAACATCGCCGTCAACAAGGGATATCCTGTTATTCCTGAAGGCGGGAGTCGCCTTTACGGCAGGTCTTTCCCTGAATTCCTTAAGCTGTCTCACAATCTCGGCATTGTGTTTCGCTATGATTATAACCTGAGGTGAAAATTTAACGATATCCTCCCACCCTATGCGCGGATATCTCACAATAGATTTCCCTATGACATTTCTTCCGCCGGCGATTTTAAGTAACTCTCCGTCAAAGGACGCCGACGAAGCGGAAACGGGAGGGTCGATATCGAGGAGGAAAAGCGTATCCACAGGTGTGATGCCTTTTGTTTTATCTGTGATAACTTCCAGTTTTCTCTTCATATGGAAAACCAGTTTCTCCGCATTCTCCTTCACCCTGCACACTTCGCCTATCAAGATAATCGATTCGAAGAGCGCTTCAAGGTTTTTGGGAGACACGATAAATGTAGTCGCCTCAACTCTTTCAAGCTTGTCATATGTATCTTCGTTTGCCCCCTCGGAGACCCATAATACAAGGTCGGATGAAAGTGAGAGAATCTTTTCGATGTCCGGATTAAGAAGCATTCCCACTTTTTCCTTACTAAGCGCTTCGGGAGGATAGTTGCAGTAGTTTGTGACCCCCACCACCCTGTTTCCAAGTCCCAGCGCGAAGAGAATCTCAGTGATGTTGGGAGCAAGGGAAACAATGCGTTTTGGAGGCAAAGGGACATACACATCCCGCGCGAGTCCGTCCCTGAAATGACCGTCATCTTTGGCAAGGGATAGGGAAGAAAAGAGAAGGAGCATAAAAAACGCCGCTACTGACAATGATTTTTTTTTTGCTAACATCTTTACCTCTTGTTCTTTATCCGCGAAGAACAGTTAAAGGATTTTAGTCAGGCAGGTCTACTGGCTTGCGGATTCTTCATAATTCAAATTCCCTGCTGCCTTCCCATTCATAGACATCGCGAACAGTGGCACTTCTTTGCAGGGTTATATCTCCGCTTACAGTGGCGGGACCGCGACGGTTTTCCACCGTCTTCCCTCTTAGGTTTTTCTACAACAACCTGACCAATCTATTGTCTTTTTTACAGCAGGAGAGAGAATGTGTCAAGGGAGGGAAGGCAACAGAAGAAGGTAAACCGGAAATATCTTTAACTTTGACAGGAGAGCTTACTTAATAATAGAATTCCTTTTAAGAGAGGTCAAAAATGCAATTATTTATTAAAACGGTAATCAGCGTTCTCATAATTCTCGGCGCCACGTGGATTGGCAGAAAACTGCCTTCCCTTTCCGGACTTATTGCCGTGATGCCCCTCACGGGCGCCCTTGTACTTGTGTGGATGTATCTGGACAATCAGGGCAATCCTGACATTATGCAAAACTTCACAAAGGGAGCAATATGGGGAATTCTACCAAGCATCCTTTTTTTCGTAGTTGCCCTCTTCTGCTTTAAAAGACATTTGTCTCTGTCTGTAACGCTCTCGGCAAGTTTCGGAATCTGGATT
>CAZJVM010000114.1:4078-5441 GCA_964549305.1 uncultured bacterium | reverse complement strand
CAGCACAACACAGCAGACGGACTTTTGCCGAAGCCGTCACTGACGAAGGATATCGTCAAAGAAAGCATCCACAAAGACTCAGAGGTCGATACCGGCAATAGGCGCCCCACACTTCGGACACCTCCCCTCCTTAATAATATTCTTCGTTACGCTCAATCCGCTACGCTCGATAAGTTTCTCGCCACAGGCATAACAATAAGTTGTGCTTCCTTCAATATCGAGAATATTTCCCGTATAGACATATTTGAGTCCTGCCGCGATTCCAATCTCCCTTGCTGTAACTATTTTCTCCTCACTGGTGGGACGGGCATCGAGAAAATTGTAATCGGGATGAAAACGGGAAACGTGCCACGGAATATCATTATCTACTGAAGAGATAAACTCCGCAATCTCATCGAGTTCTTCTTCAGAATCATTTACCTGAGGAATAATCAGGGTGGTAACTTCCACCCACACTCCGTACTCCTTCATAAGCTTTATGTTGTCAAGCACCGGTTCGAGACGCCCTCCCATCAATCTGCGGTAAGTTGAGTCTCTGAAACATTTAATGTCAACATTAGCCGCATTCATCACCGGGCGCGCCATATTGAGCATTTCCGGCGTCATAAAGCCGTTTGTAATGAATGTATTTTTTATCCCCTTCTCTTTGGCGAGAATTGCGATGTCATAAGCGTACTCGAAGAAGACAGTGGGTTCGGTATATGTATATGAGATGCTTTCACATTCTGCCTCAACTGCTATTCTCACAATGTCTTCTGGAAGTATTTCCTTGTCGGAATCCTTGTTTAAATATTTTCTCGACGCCTGAGAAATATCGTGATTCTGGCAAAAACGGCATACGAGGTTGCATCCAATCGTGGCAATGGAAAGAGACTGAGAACCGGGATAAAAATGATAAAGCGGTTTTTTCTCGATGGGGTCAATATTCAGCGCCGTGGCGTGCCCATAGACTGTTGTATGTAAAACGCCTCCTATATTCTCCCTGACTCCGCAAACACCCTTTTTGCCCACGGGAATTTTACATCTGTGTTCGCAAAGAAAACAGCTTACTTCAAACTCGTTCAGCTTTTCATAGAGGTATGCTTCTTTCATTCAGACTGCTCCCTCATACAACCCTGATTCGCTTTACAGCATTTTTTCTTCTTATCCTTTTTGGGTTTGGGACGGCACATATTGCACCGCGTTATGGCACAGTTGAGACATTGAACGCAGTCAGGGCATTTTTCCCTTTTTTCATTATTTTCAGGCATATAGTCAGCCATATTCCGAACCCTTCCTCTGCCGTCTTCCCTCGGTCATCTTCCGGCCTGACCGGAAGAGCCGGAAAACAGCTACAACTGGATTCCCCGATCAAGTCGTGGAA
>CAZJVM010000114.1:0-3978 GCA_964549305.1 uncultured bacterium | reverse complement strand
TGACCGGAAGAGCCGGAAAACAGCTACAACTGGATTCCCCGATCAAGTCGTGGAATGACTTTTTGGTTACGGATTACCTAATCAAATCGTACAATGATGTTTTTGATTACGGATTACTAATCAAATCGTACAATGATGTTTTTGGTTACGGATTACCTAATCACGCAATAGCATTACTATTTTAAAAATATTTCCACAGCAATATCTTAAAAAGATATTAAATAAATCTCCAAAATTCAATAAAAGCAGAAATATTTCCGGGCAATCTCACCATTTAACAGCAGGCAAAGTTGGTTTTAAGCGCCTCATAACAATAGGAACATACTATTCGGGGAAGTGTTTTCTGAAGCTGTTTCGCGGGATCGGTCTCCTGCATTGTGGGTCTGCTGTCGTTTCCAATCCACAGGGGAAGTTCCTCCCTGACTGCGTGTTCCCTGCACAACCCCATACCGCAGACAATACATACCGCAACCGCATTCGTCTTAACCCCTTTTTCCGCACAGACATAACATTCCATATCAAAATCCCTTTTTAGTTAGCAATAACTCGAATTCTAATTTATAATTGCCTCACGCAATAGTTTGTCAAATACTTTAATATCCGTTTATGGGACGAAAAACAGTCAGAATATTTTTTTACCTCACCATAATTGCATCGCTGATATTGATAATATATCAGCATAATCTACTATTTGGAACTTTTTTATTAATACTGGCGATGGTAGTTTACAACGTGCTTGTTCCCCCTGCGTTTTCAGAAACCCGCGATGACAAAGATAATCTTTTCAAACCTGTCGATAATCCGGACGCGCCTATCGTACTTCTTCTCTCTTCCGGGGGAAATTTATCGCAAGGCAACAGCGAAGAGGAATGGATAAATATTTTAAAAAAGGAGTGCGGTTTTTTCTCAACTAAAAGACTTTCTCAGAAATTTTCCCTTCCTGAAACGAGCGCGAAACTGCTTGTCATATCCAACGAAGCGTTAAAGGAAATTGCCCTTCAACCACAACTTCTTAAAGAGATTGAATCATTGGCAATAAATAAGGGGACGACTCTTTTTCTTGAATCGCCTGACAGCAGTTTTGAGTTTCTCACAGGCGTTGTAACGGGACAGGAAGAATATCTTTATTCCGACACTCTTTCAATATGCGAATCCCCGCGGGAATTGCCGGTTTTTCCTCCTTTAAATGTTTTTCTTCCCTTTAGAAGCGTTTTAACTACATCCGATGATTCCCATACCAACCTTTCTTCAGGGAAAAGATGCCTTATGTTTTACAGAAAAAAAGGCAAAGGAAACATCGTAAGCATCTTCTTCCCCCTTTCAAAGTGGAGAAGGACTATCGCCTTCGGGGTATCTGATAAAACACAGAGTATTGGAAACAAAATACAATTTCTGAGCAAACTGAAACACTTTCAGAGTTCGGACTTATCCCTATTGCGAAGCACAAAGTATCAGGAAAGCCCATTTCTTGATATTCTCGAAAGATTCATCGTTGAAAAATCCGCTCATATCGCCTCTATTCCCCTATGGTGGTATTATCCACAAGGGAAAAAAACATCTGTGTTGACAACCTTTGACGAAGATTACTGCGGTGACGAATTCAGGGCGATTCTCGATAAAAAAATTCCTCAAAACATAAAGCCGACAATTTTTCTTATGTCATCGACACCTACGTCAGAGGAGACAATCGAAGAGACGGAAAAAAGGAAGGGAGACGCGGGAATACACTGGAACAGATTTTTTCTTCACCTGACCGGCTCGGGATTTCATTATGAGAGACAAAGAAAGTTAAAAGCACAGATAAAAAATCTTTCGACGAAGTGTAAAAATATATTTTTACCTCTTTCAAGAATCCATTATCTCATATGCGATTACAATCCCTTCACAACTATGGGTATTTTAAATGATGCGGGAATAGGAGTTGATTCATCGTGGGGACCCGGAAGAAATATGGGGGGATACTCTTTCGGCACGGGTTTCCCCTATCACGCGCCTTCAGAAAGGGGAAAAACTTTGGCGCTTTTGGAATTTCCTTTTTCGGTGCATGACCCTCACGGCAACCTTACAACAGATGAAATAATCAGGCTCATTTCCGATTCCGCGGAAAAATATCACTCGCCTGTAATGCTCTTGTTCCACCCCCATTACTGCATCGAAGGCAAAGAATCCTCGGCAAGATTTGATTCTGTCATAAAATATATCGCGAACAAAGATGAACTTTGGAATGCCTCTGTGGCGGAATTTACCGATTTTTACGAGAAACGAAGCAAAAGCAAAGTGATATGCAGGCAAAAGGGCAACATTCTGGAGATTGAGTGTGACGCGGAAGCAGACGGTCTCTCTTTGAATCTTCCCCTTCCCGATGATATAATCAAAATTGAAGTTGATGACGAGGAAGTTTCTTCCGTAAATATATCGGGGAGAAAAATTATCGTTTTGAAAGAGGGAAAACATCTAATCAGAATCGGATATGCCAATGAATGAAAAAATCAGTGTGGTAATTCCTGCCTGTGATGAGGAAGGCACAATCGGGGAGGTAATCAGAAAATCAAATGACTGCCTTTCCAAAAACGGATTTACCGGAGAAATCATCGCGGTAGATGACGGAAGCGCCGACAGCACGGGGGAAATAATAAAATCACTTCAGCCGGAAATACCCATACTTCGCTTCTTTGAACACAGAAAAAGATGCGGACTCACCGAAGCATTGGTAACAGGCTTTTCAAAAGTAACGGGAGATGTAGTGGTTTTTCTTCCCGCGGATATGCAGTCCAACCCCGAAGAGGATATTCCGAAACTGCTTTCGGTAATTCGGGAAGGTTTCGATATTGCCGCGGGGTTCAGAAAGGAAAGAAAGGAATTCAAGATTTTCGCCTCAGGCATATACAACTTTATCTGCAGAATACTTTTCGGGGTAAATCTTCGGGACCAGAACTGGATAAAGGCATTCCGAAGGGAAGTGATTGACGAAACACCCCTTCGCGCAAACTGGCACCGTTATATAATTCCCATTGCCTGCCACGAAGGTTTCACGGTGAAGGAAATCGAAACAAACTGGTATCCGAGAAAATCCGGGCATTCAAAGTTCGGATATAAACGCCTTATTGAAGCGTTTATCGATCTTGTGGTGGTCAAGTTTCGCCTCTCATTTATGAAAAAACCGATGTATTTTTTCGGCGGTACCGGCGCGGTGCTTTTTGCGTCGGGTTTCACAGTTAACCTTCTTCAGCTAATCTCCGACTACCTTCTCAGGATTTATGACATAAAAGAACACGTACCGATGGTCATTCTCGGTGTGGCATTGATGATTCTCGGACTTCAGACAATTTCGCTCGGATTTATCGGAGAAATCATTGTAGAATATTTTTCAGGAAGAAAAGACAGAAGAAAATAACTGCATTGTATCAATACCCCAGAAATCAACGGGAATACAGTCAGGTGCCGATAATATATTTTGGCGCTCATCAGCGTCATTGATAAGTAAATCAGTCAATTCACGCATCGTAACAACCTGTACATTTTCCTCAGATTGCAGAAACATAACAAAGTCTTCAAACCTCCTGATAATATCACGCCTTATTATCCGCTCGTCTTTTCCGTATCTGTTCATCTTTTCCCAGTCAATGAAGCTGAAACTGTGCAGAAAAATAACCATTACAGAAATGCCTGATGAAAGGAATTTTTTACAGACCCTTTTCATCCCATTGATATTCATCCAGTTAATATCAATCTTACAGTTACCCCCATAGAATGCCTTTTTCCCCGCAATATTATTGTAAAGAGAAATAAGAGGGGAAAAAAACAATCTGTAATAAGAAACAGGGATTTCGTAAATTTCCCCGACGCGTTTAACAGAGTTATTTGTAACGGCAAGAGGAGACACACCGGAAAAATTACTGCAATCGGCGACAATGTCATATTCCTTTAAGAGAGGAAAACTTTCTTCATCCATCATATAACTGCCTGCCCTGAAGGCAG
>CAZJVM010000113.1:0-5451 GCA_964549305.1 uncultured bacterium | reverse complement strand
TCCTCTCCCCGCCTTGTTTTTCGAAGCAGGGGAAGTGAAGTCGAAGTGATAGAAAAGGGCAAAGCAAGGAAATGCTCTTTTAAAAAGGATCCTCTTGAAGTAATAAAAAATATAATGTCGCAATACCGTCCCGTTAAAGTCGACGGACTTCCGCGGTTTACAGGAGGCGCCGTGGGATTTATGGGATACGACTTCGTGCGCTTTTTCGAGAATATCGAAGACAATTCGCGCGATAGTCTATCTGTTCACGATGCCGTTTTTATGCTTATGGATTCCATAGTCATCTTTGACAACCTCAACCATAAAATCAAGATTGTCGCGAACGCGTTCGTGGAGAATCCCTCAGATGCGAAAAGGTCATATGAGATGGCAAAAAAGCAGGTTGACCTTATTATCGGAAAGCTCAAAAAAAGGTTGCCGGGTAAAAACAGAGGAAACGGCAAGGGCAATAATTCCGCGAATCCTGCATCAAATATAAAGAAGGAAGATTTTAAAAATATCGTAAAGAAAGCCAAGGATTACATAAAAGCCGGAGACGTCATTCAGGTAGTTCTCTCACAGCGTCTGTCGTGCCCCTTTGAAGGTTCTCCCTACAATGTCTACAGGGCATTGCGCGTTATAAATCCTTCTCCCTATATGTATTTTCTTCGTCTCGGCGACATATCCCTTGCCGGTTCGTCACCTGAGATTCTTGTAAGGGTGGAGGAAAAAAACATCGAGCTAAGGCCTATTGCAGGGACAAGACCGAGAGGAAAAGACAATAAACAGGATATGAAGCTTGAAAAGGAGCTTCTCTCTGACCCCAAGGAATGTGCCGAGCATATAATGCTCGTCGATTTGGGCAGAAACGATGTGGGAAGAGTGGCAAAGGTTTCCACAGTTGAAGTGAACGAACTTATGACAATCGAAAAATATTCCCACGTTATGCACATAGTATCCAATGTGCGGGGCAGGTTAAAGAAAAACAAAGATGTCTTCGATGTCCTTAGGGCGTGTTTTCCCGCGGGCACCGTTAGCGGAGCGCCCAAGGTGCGTGCAATGGAGATAATCGAAGAACTCGAACCCGATAAAAGAGGACCCTACGCGGGCGCCATAGGATATTTCAGCTTTTCCGGAAACATGGATACCTGCATTACCATAAGAACTCTTCTCTTCAAAGACAATAAGGTTTATATACAGGGAGGCGCGGGAATAGTTGCCGATTCGGTTCCTGAAAATGAATATACGGAAACTATGAATAAGATGAGGGCAATGCTGGAGGCGCTTAAACTTTCTTCCGAGTTTCGCTATGAATAAGAAAAATATATTAATAGACAACTACGATTCATTTACATACAACCTTGTGCAGTATTTCGGCGAGATAGGCGCAAACTTCAAGGTGTATAGAAACGATGAGGTTACGGTTAACAGCATAGTCAGAATGAAGCCTTCGCGCATCGTAATTTCTCCGGGGCCCTGCACGCCAAATGAAGCCGGTATTTCCGTGGATGTAGTGAAAAAATTTGCCGGAGTTGTTCCTTTGCTCGGAGTATGTCTCGGGCATCAATGCGTAGGCGCCGCGTTCGGGGCGAAGATAGCAAGAGCTAAAAAACTTATGCACGGTAAGACGTCAATGATAAAACATAACGGAAAAGATGTCTTCCGCGGTCTGCCGAATCCCTTTGAAGCGACGAGGTATCATTCTCTTGTGATAAAAAAGGGAACCCTGCCCGCAAATTTAAAAATTACTGCCAATTCGCCGGATGGTGAAATAATGGCTATTGCCGACAGAAAACTGCGGCTTTTCGGAGTACAGTTTCATCCTGAATCCATACTTACTTCCTGCGGAAAGAAGCTTCTTGACAATTTCCTGTCAATAAAATGAGAGGAATGGAATATGCTCAAAAAATGCATATCAACCCTTGTTGAAGGAAGTTCCATTTCCGAAGAGGAGTCCTATCTCACAATCAAGGAGATACTCGAAGGAAAGGCTACTCACGCGCAGATTGCTTCCTTTCTCACCGCTTTGAGAGTAAAGGGCGAGACTCTCGATGAGGTTACGGGTGCCGTAAAAGCGATGCGTGAGATGGCAATTACAGTTAAACTCAACGATTTGAACGCAGTCGATACCTGCGGCACGGGAGGGGATAATTCAGGCACTTTCAATATTTCCACGGCATCGGCGATTGTTGCCGCAGGTGCCGGAGTCACCGTAGCCAAACACGGTAACCGCTCGGTTTCAAGCAGTTGCGGAAGCGCCGATATCCTGGAAAAAATGGGAATAAAGGTTGATCTGTCTCCTCACAGGGTCGCGGGATGTATTAATGATATAGGCATTGGCTTTATGTTCGCCCCGCAGTTTCACGGCGCGATGAAATACGCGGCGCCCGTGCGTAAGGAAATAGGCATAAGGACTATTTTTAACATCTTGGGTCCTCTTTCCAATCCTGCCGAGGTGCGAAGGCAGGTGGTGGGCGTTTATAACGAAAAATTGCAGAAGCTTTACGTTGAAACACTACTGCGACTTGATGCCGTGAAGGCATATGTAGTCCACAGCAGTGACGGACTTGACGAAATATCGGTTTGCGCGAAAACACACATCTTTGAAATAAACAGGGGAAAGGTTTCGGAATACAATATTTCTCCCGAAGACTTTGGAATGAAAAGACACGCCATAGATGAAATTGCCGGCGGTGATGCCGAAATCAACAGGGATATAATTATCAGGGTTTTAAAGGGGGCAGAGGGGGCAAAAAGGAATATAGTGGTACTTAATGCCGCGGCGGCAATTTCGGCATCGGGAAAAGCGGAAAGCATAAAAGATGCCATACCTCTTGCGAAAGATTCAATCGATTCGGGAAAAGCGGAGAAAAAACTTCAGGAAATGATTGAATACACAAACAGTAATAGCTGACTTTCTTCTCTCCTCGTCCTTCAATTTGTCACTCCATTATTTCCGGTTAATCCGGGATGTCGGTCAAAAAATCCGGGCAATGCTCTGAAGAGGCAGGACGTGATGTTCCTGTTTTTGACAATCAGTATTAAACGTGATAAAAAAATAGTTTATATTTTAAATGGTACTCGTATGCGGTTATATAAAACAGACGCGATAATTCTGAAGAAGATGAATTATCTGGAAAGTGACAGGATAGTTTCGATGCTTTCCGTCGACAGGGGAAAAATAAGGGTAATCGCGAAGGGCGCAAGGAAAATAAAAAACCGCTTTTCCGGTTCCCTTGAAACGGGAAATGCCGTAAGGGCGACAATTTATCAGAAGAAAGAAGGCAGCGGTCTTGCCCTTTTAAGCGCCTGTGACATTAAAGAGTCGTGGCTTGAATTGAGGAAGGATTTCGAATTTACGGAAACATTTTTTTATATGCTTGCAGTTGCGGAAGAATTGACTCCCGAAGGAGAATTCTGTGCCGACGTTTACAACCTTCTCTTTAATGTTTTAAAAAATTATAAGAAGGACAAGAAAATTTTTAATATAATAACTTTTTTTGACATCAATGTTTCAAGATTGATGGGCTTTGTGCCTGTTTTTACGAAGTGTGCCGTTTGCGGAGGGGAAATCAGCGGGAAACGAATTTCCTATTCCAGGAGATGCGGCGGAGTTGTGTGTGATAATTGCAGTGGAAAACATTCTCTTTCGGGGCATATCTCCTTTGACGCTCTTAAGGCGATGTCGGTAATCGGCAGAGACGGAATGAACGGTGGAGGGTACCTTGAACTATCAAAGGAGTTAAAGGAAGACATAGAGAATTTTTTATATCCTTTTATTGTTTATCATTCGGGCAGAGAAGTAAAAGCCCGGGGTATTTTGAAACAAATGCATTTAATTTGACGGGAGTTTGAGGATGGATAAAGAACAGAAAAAGATGGCTAAATTCCTTGCCGGTTCGGTTATAGACAATCTTGTTAAATGGAAAAAAATAAATCTGACAGTTGACTCACAGGAAGCCATAAAGCTTGCGACTGATATCATATATAAACTTTTTCATGATGAAGATGTGCTCAACGCGAAGGTAAGGGAAATCTTGAAGGACCATAACAAAGAACTGCAAAGCTCTAATGCGGATTACAATAAGATGTTCAATATGATAAAACGCAAGCTCATAGAAGAGCAGGAATTGGATATTTAAGACTTTTACTAACAAGACAAAAGGAAGTGTTATGAAATACAGTCAGGGAAAAGTAAACATGGTTTCAAGGGCAATAGCAGAGATGCTTTTTGAAAAGGAGATGATAGACAATCCAAAAGATGAATTGGAAGAAATCAGTTTCTCAATTTCAAAAATCCTTGGTGAGGAATTCAGAATCGAAGAAACAGCGGATGAAGAAGTACGAAGAATTATTTCGACTTACTCGAGGCCTATTATCGAAGGAAGCAGGGAGTGGGACATTCTTTATAGGAAACACTATGATGAGGAGATGAGCAAAAGAAGGCGTTTCTGATTAATCCTGCTCGTATTGCTTCAATTTGAAATCCCTGCCGTCAAATTCCAAATAATAGAAGTTTTCAATCCAGTCGCCAAGGAAGATTAAGGTTTTTTCTTTTCCGTTAATTTCAGTTTTTTCCATTCCTGCCTCGTGCGTATGCCCGATTACAACCGCGTCAAAACCCTTTTCGAATTTTTGCTTCGCGAAGTCTCTGCAGGCATCCTTAATGCTCGATATATGGTCGGTTAAGTTTTGTCTGCTCATCGATGAAAGATAGTTTGCCATACGCCACCAAAATCCGGGGTGTGTTGTGTTTACTGCAAGATATGAAAGCCGGTTTTTGAAGAAAAAATTAAGAAGTTTATGTCCCCGGTCCATGGTGTTCATGTTGTCTCCGTGAGTGAGGAAAAAATTGGTTCCCTCTATCTCCTTTTCAATATAGACATCTTTTACCTCGGCGCCGATTTCGTCACGAAAAAAGATATCGAACCGGAATTCGTGGTTTCCCTCGATCATAATGAGGTCGGTGCCCGATTCCTTCAGTTCAATCAATTTCGCAAGGACCGGGACAAACTGTGTATATACAACCGATCTGTAACCATACCAGAAATCAAAAAGGTCGCCGAGTATGTAAAGCGCTTTGGCTTTCCCTTTGATGCTGTCAAAAAAGCTTACGAGAAGTTTCTGGTTATTGTCCCTGATGTTTCTAAGATGGGCGTCAGAAACAAATATATGTTTTCCCTCAGGCAATGAGCACTCTCCATTTTTTTAATTTAACGCAAGATGGTTTTGTATCATTTAGGGGGGGGATGGTCAATAAAATAGGGGTTTTCCCGTATACCTTTATTTGTTCATTCTTTTGCTTGTCCAAAAGAACGAACCAAGAAAACGACACCCCAAAAAAAAAGTTCCGGGCGGTTCAATCAGTCATCCTTCGGTAAATTTATCTAAACTTGCCATCCGCCTTCGGCGTCTGCCTTCGGACAACGATAAATTTTTAACCCTCAGTCCCTCCTTCTCTCACCTGAACTT
>CAZJVM010000112.1:0-5753 GCA_964549305.1 uncultured bacterium | reverse complement strand
AAAAAATAAAATTTACGGGAGGACGGTTATGTATCTCAAACCGCGGCAGATGTTGATTTTTCCCCCTCTTTTTCTTCTGCTTTTCATCTTTTCCATTTTGTTGCCGGTTAATTCATATTCCGAAGAAAAAGGAACCATTAAAGGCAAGGTGACGGACAAAAAAGACGGTTTCACCCTTCCCGGAGTTTCAATCTTAGTTGAAGACACGGATATCATAGTCTTTACAGATGAAAACGGAGAATACAACATTGATATTGCCCCCGGAACTTATAAATTGAGGTCCGAATTGCTCGGCTATAATCTGACACAGGCGGAAGGTGTTGTCGTCGTCAATGATACGGTCACAAAAGTTGATATGAAGATGCAGGAAGCCGAAGCGATAAGCGGTGAGGAATATGTGGTTACAGGTGAACGACAGGATGTGCCCTTATCCAAGACTACGGCATCCGTTGCGGTGGTGGGTACCAAGGAAATCGGAAAACTTACTTCCGCCACCAATGCGTCTGACCTTATCATTAACACGCCGGGCGTTCAGGTTGAAAGCGGCGGTTCAGAGTTTTCTAAAATCATCAAGATAAGGGGAAGGACGATTGCCCCGCCGAGCAACGCGTCTGCCGGAATATTGCTTCTCATAGACGGAGTGCCTGCAAATGACCCTGCTCAGGGATACGCCAATATGTATCAGGTCCCATCTGAAAACATTGAGAGAATAGAGGTTTTAAAGGGCGCGTCATCTGCACAGTACGGCGGACAGGCGGCGGCAGGAGTTATAAATATCATTACAAAGAAGGGGCAGACAAAGCCCTTCACAAAAGTTTCGGTGCAACTCGGCACTTATCAGCCAAGGCATAACGCGGAAACGGAATTGACGGAATCGTACAGCTTTGTTCACAGTTGGGGAAATAAATACTTTGATTATGCCCTTTCAGGCTCCTACTCCCATTCAAGCGGTATGACAACGGCTGAAAAGAAGAAGGTGGGCGACGCATTCCGTCTCTTTGCAGAAAAAAATCCCGGCGAGGGGAGACTCCCCAACGGCGTAAAGGTTTTCAATGACCGCAAGGAAATTCCCTTTATGCTCGGTAAAGGCCTGAATGAGTTGATGGATGTTTCGGATATTGACAAGGGTGAAAGATATTCCGTGGGGCTGAATCTCGGAATTAAACTTTTTAAAAATAACACTCTTCGCATAAGGCCTCAATATTCATTACTTGAATTTTATACTCCCTTTACTCCGGGAGATATTGCCATACAGGCGGCAGATGATACTTTTCTGCAATTCACACTGAAAATTTTTAATCGTAAAGATTTTTTGAGCGTTTCAGATAACTGGGAAATTACTCCCAAGCTCACCTATAACTTCAGAATGGGTCTTATCAAAAGCACTGGCGGGGCAACCTTTGTCGCTATTACGGACTATCAGGACTACAACAAGGAGCAGGAAGCCCTTGGTAAAAAAGACGGTTTTTTGGGGTTGAATCGCGAAACGCCCTTTCAGGGAGTTCCCGTTTTTACCATTGACAGAAGTTTTTCCATGGCGAATGACCTGACATATAAATTTGATATTTTTGACGGGAATTCGGTTACCGTAGGACAGGAATATCGCTGGGTGAAAAGTTTTTCTCCCCTTAACAACTACAGCACGGAAGATGTAAAACGAAATGTCCATTCGCTCTATTTTCAGGACCTCCTTTCGGTTAAAGATGTTACCTTTTCGGCAGGGGCAAGGTGGGACCAGTCAACATTATATATAGAAGATTTCGATGATGAATTATCCCCGAGGTTTGGAATAAATTATCAGTTTAAGCCCGGAACGACTCTCCGCTTTTCTGTAGGACGCGCGAGAAGATTCGTTGACTTCGCGAGGCAATTCGGATTGGGACAGAATAACGGAAGGTTATGGGGAAATCCCTTCATCGGTCCTGAAATAAACTGGACTTATGAGCTGGGATTCAGATTTGCGACAAAATATGTAAGCGGAGATATAGCCTATTTTTATGATGACCTTGCTGACCTCGAGATACCGGTGCCTTTGAGCGCTGTTGGTTTTGACAGCCCCGAAGACTATGCTGTGCAGATTCTTTCGAATTCTCCCGAAACGCTCGCGGCAAAGGGCATCAATACAGGACACGTGCGCGCCGGAACGTTCATTAACGGACCTGATGCGGTTATGCAGGGATTTGACATATCGGTGGATTTTACTCCGATTAAAAGCTGGACCGTGAATACCTCGTATACATTTACAAGGGCAGTGGTGGGAAACAATAATCCTTTCGACTTCGGGCAGGGGACTGCTCAGGACCAGTGGTTTGTGGGGGGCAAATCTCTGGGGCCTAAATTTCAGGGCGGTAACAGAATAGATTATATGCCTACGCATATATTTAAATTCTCCTCAGTTTATACTTTTCCTTTCGGATTATCGGCGACAATCAACGGAAGATACAAGAGCACTACTGAGTTTTTCTCAGGCAATTATGCCGGCGGTATATGGAGGCAGCCCGAACACTGGGTTTTCGATTACAAAATGTCTCAACCCTTTATGAACGGAAAACTGAATTTCACCTTTGCCATAGAGAATGTATTCAGCAAACTATACTATGAATCAGGCGGAATTCCTTCTACTGTGGCAAAATATATTTTCGGAGTTGAGGCGAAATTCTGATTGTTTCGGAAAAGAGAACATTATTTCCCTTTTTTCAATATGACAACTTTCTGAGAGTCAAAAACAATCGTATAATTGGCGGATGTAATACCTTCAAGGTAATTGATAATGGATGCGCCAAGCCATTTCTCGAGCGTGCCTCCCGGATTGAAGACAATATAATCGGGTTTTACCTCTAAGGTGTATTTTTTGAATCCGTCGTTTTTCTGCTGATAATATTTATTCCCCGTTATTATTCCCGGGAAGGGGTCGGGATAAATCCTTGCGAGGTTGCGGGGGTTGATTTCAGCTTTAACTGCAATATTTGAATTCCACCAACCGAATCCATCGAGAAAGATTTTTTCCTCGCTGCCAACATTTTTTTTAATCCATTCGCCCGTTTGAACCACATAGGATGGCATACGGGGTAGAAATTCCGAAGGGTTTTTTTTATAAAGATAGACATATGTTGTTGGCACGGAAATGATGAGCACGGCAACGACAGTTCTTTTTAACATCATCGCCTGTTTTGAAAAAATGCTGTCCAAAAAATCAAAGATAAAGGGAAAGAGAAGAATCCCCGCAAAGAGACAGTATCTCGGTTTAGGGAAAGCGTTCGTGCCTTTTAACACAGTTGCCGTGAGGAACGATAATTCAACTGCGATGAAGAGCAGAAGAGGAAAGTTTTTTCTTTTTTTAATTGAAATGAGGCATCCCGCGAAAGAGAGAAACGACACCAGAGGAGTGAACGTTTTAAGGAGCATATAGGGGTAAATCAGAAGTTTCGAAATTATGTTGTAGTTTTCAAAAGCGCCCGATTTTATATTTATATCCGCAAGGGGAAGAATACTCCCCATGGCGGAATAGTTTCCGGCAAACCATAAAATCGGGAAAAGTGATGAAATTGCCGCAACGGTAAATGCCTGCACATATTTTTTTCTGAGAAGAAGAGCGAAAAACATTACGGGGATTAAAATCCACCCTTCGACCCTTGTCATACCGGCAATGAATAGAAATATGCCGCAAGCTACAGGATTTATAAATGAATCGTTACAGTGGGATTCTTTTTCATATGTCCTGAAGAAGAAAAGCAGTGATGTTATTGAGAGAAGAATGAATATGGTGTCATTCATAGTCTGCGTGCTGTAGAGAATATGATAGTAGAGGAAGGAAAGAAATAGCCCGCTGTAAAAAGCGGCTTTCCTGCTGAACAATTTTTTTACAAGAAAATAGTAGGGTATAAGAGTCAGTGTGCCCGCGGCAATGCTCAGGATTCGCGGTGACATTGAAGGATTTTTGAAGATTACTATTACAAGGGCGATGAGGTAATTATGAAGGGGAAGCCAGTAACCGTGAGTTATGAATTCAGGCGATTGAATCCATCTCAGCGCTTCCACAATCTTGTCGGCAGGGTCGCCGAAAATATCATCTGTGAGAAAAAAGAAAACTATTCTTGTTAGAAACGATACTGATAGAAGAATGAAAAGGTCATTTTTCGTTTTATTCATAAACTATTAAATGTTTATCCATTCCCGTTATTGATTAGCCGTCTTTCCCAGAAATTTACAAGTATTGCCGAAGTGATAAGGCAAAGCACTGTGTAGATTGCAGGCGGTATTGCGCTTTCGGGAGAGAAAAATGTAAGAGTCAACACTGTGCCAAGCCCGGCATTCTGCATTCCTACTTCAAGGGATACGGTTTTTTTTGCTTCAACATTCCACTTTAACAGTGTGCCTCCCGCGTATCCGAATATATAACCGGAGAAATTCATTATTATCAGCGCGCCGATTATAGCAAGAGATGTGGCAAAAAGAGATTCCCTGTTTGCCGCGACTACGATTGCCACTATGATAATTATCGCGAAGGATGCCGTCGCGGAAAGCCATATTCTCGCGCTTTTTACCTTTTCCCTTATTCGCAATTTTATTAGATATCCTGCCACAACGGGAATGACAACCATCCAGCTTATGCTCGTTACCATTGAAAGAAAGGGCATTTCGAGGCGGTTACCGCCGTAAAAAAGCAGAAGCAGGGGCGTCAGCATAGGCGCAAGGATTGTGGAAAGAGTCGTTATGGAAACTGAAAGCGCAACATCCGCGCCGGCAAGGGACGACATAAGATTGCTTGCCATAGCGCCGGGCACGGCACCCGTTAAAATCATACCTGTTCTCAAATCCCCCTTTATGCCGAAGGCGACACAGCAGAGATAGGCAAGAAGAGGCATAAGGAAAAACTGCATCAATGAGCCTGCAAGCGCCCTTTGCGGTTTTGTTTTCAGCATCTTAATCTGCTCTTCGGGAATGAGCATCCCAACGCAGAACATCGTCAGGGCAAAGAAATAATTGAGATAGGGCTTTATCGCGAGCGCCCAGGCAGGTAAAAAATAAGCCGCGGCAGAGAAAATTATGACATTTAAAACAAGATAATCCTGCAGAAATTGCGCAGCGCGTTTTGCCATTTTTCCCTTGTTAAAGAAATTTATTTTTATTGTAAAACCAGTAGTTATTTAACATTATAATTTGCATTGGCGCAAGAATGTAAGAAACATCTTCAAAAGGAAATTATTGCCTGATGAAGTATTTTGCCTACGGTTCAAATATGGATGAGATGAGGATGAAGGAGAGAGGTGTTTCATTTAGTTCCCGTTTCCCTGCAAAACTACCGGCATATGCTCTCAGATTTGACAAGACTTCGAATAATAATCCTGAGGAGGGTTTTGCCAATATTACCGCAGAAAAAGAATCGGAAGTTGAGGGAGTGGTTTACGAAATAACAAAGGAAGGTTTTAATCTCCTTGACGGATTTGAGAAATTTCCTGAACATTACCGTAAAATAAATGTATCTGTGATTGCGGAAAGCGGAGAATCAGTGGAAGCGACAGCATATATTGCTAATGATGATAAGACGGCAGAGGGATTAAAACCGTCAAAAGATTATATGAACCATCTTATGAATGCGAGTGATTGTCTTTCAGAATCTTACTTGAAGAAACTTCGCTCTGTTGAAATTCTTGACTGACAATATTCTCCGGAACAATATTATATGTTGTCATTGTCTGATTTGATTATGTAATCCAAAAGTAAGCAGTCATTGCCCGACTTGTTCGGGGGAT
>CAZJVM010000111.1:0-5900 GCA_964549305.1 uncultured bacterium | reverse complement strand
TATGATTGAATAAATCTTTACGGATTACATAATCTGATACAGTACGATATGTAAAAAGAGATGATAGCAGGCTGTGATGTGTCTCATTTTTGTTTTTTAACGAGGCTTTTCGGGTTACATCATCTTCCCGGAGATATTCTTGAAAGTACCCTGTAGCTTTTCCAAGATCGTGAGTAAATCCTATAAGGCAGGCTATTTCACCAAGAATCTCTATTTCGCCTTCCGCTCCGATAGACAGCCGCAGTTCTTTGATTTTTGAACACAGGTTGGCCGTATTTACAAGGTGATCTATTAATAGCTGACTCGGACGGGATTCAGATTTATAGGAAAAAGATTCTTTCTCCATTTTCCAACTCGAAAAAAACTTCTGTTTTTGCAAGCAATGACCTGCCGTTTCGTTCGTACAGCACTGTTCCAAATTCCGTTACAATTCTGTCGCAGCCCATCTCCAGAGGAATGGTGGCGGAAAAATATTCCTTCCCTTCCTCGAACTCGACTTCAATTTTTACATCAGGTGCAATGCTGTGAAACTCCACAAACGATCTGCTAACTTTTTCCTCTATCCCAAGTTCACCGATATATTGAAAGTTTGCCAGGAGTTCACTGAGTCCCAGAGAAACGGTATAGACGGACTCATGCCTTTTCAGAAAAGATCTCAGTCGGTCAAAGATATCCTTGTCTTCGTGATGAAAATATATTCTGTATTTTGGGTCCTTGATATATTCTATGCGAATCTGCGTCCTCTGCTTGATCTTTGAAAATAATTTCGCCGATTTTGTGTCTATGAGGTTCTGGCTCATTCTCATCTTTTTTACAGGGCTCAGTATCCTCAAACCGATATGTGCAGCCGTTTTCAGGAACAGATCAGCATATTCATTTTTCCCAAGCCCGATAATCGCCGAAATGATGCCGGCTACAGTGGGCCGCGGTGGAAAGGCAAAGCTGAGAGGCGAAGTTATAGTATAAGGTTTTTTGAAATGCCCCATGTCTCCCCAAAGGTCAAAAACCAGAGCGCTTTTCATGGGTTCTCTCCATTAATCAAATTTAATTTGATCGAAAGCAAGATTATCATTCAGCTTATCCATAATGATTCCTTGGCCCTCGGCAACCAAATTGAGGCGAGAATCTGCAAGATACTCGACAGATGATATGTTTTTTTCATTCTTTTTGAGAGCTTCGCTCAACAGACTGACATCAAGTTGTAGTTCGTTAATGTTCCGTAGCTGTTCAAAAGGTATATTCGATACAAGAGACACCAGCGCGTCAAGATCACCAATGAAAAACCACGGGGAATTGTAGTTAAATTTCAGAAGCAGCCTGGGCATCTGGCCAAATTTTGATCGCGAAATAAGGTTCTTGGTGCCTTCCCACATCCCTTCCAGCAATAATTTGATATCCTCTTCCTGCGCCCGGCTATCCTTTGCAGTAGTTGGGTTGATTATTCCGTGAAAGGCGATTAAAGAGTAATAAAGGATATCTTCTTCACGAAAAGTTTTTTGCTTCGCTCCTTCTTTAGATGCAAACGCTCCGGTGCCCTGAACATGTTTCATAACCACCGGATGCAGGGAACGGCCCATCTTAAACTGTACCGGACCGGTCAATGTAATAGAGTCTTTGGGTAGGGGAATTGTTCCTCCAAACATCCGGATATCAATACAATTGGTCAGGATTTCATTCTTCTGGCCGTTAAAATCTCTGGCGCGGGCCTTGCCGTCTTGAACTTTGCCCGGCTCTACCTCGATTTCTCTTACGAAAATATCGTTGTCATTCTTCCCGTTATAACCTTTATAGGCAAAAAGATAATCTCTTATGGTACGCTTCAGGCGTACGTCGGTGACGATATTATAACCGGTTTCTTCATCAATGCGGGGCTTGTTTTCGTCCAGCGGATCACCATTTGGATTGGCATCTTTAACATCATACAGGAAAAGAAGCTCCGATTTATTCTTCAGGTTCGTCATTGTTTTTTTCCTCCTTTTTGGTTTTGAAAAGATCGACAAGATTCATTCCCATAGTAAAATAAAAACTGATTTCATCGTTGGTCAACGACCACTTTGAACCGCCGGCAATCATGTACTGGGCAATAATATTTTCAAGTTCACGGTAGTAATTTTTCTTATACTGTTCCAATTTTTCTTGGGCCTCATAAGCTATTTTTTTTAACAAAGATTCCGTGAGACGCAGTCCTTGCAGCTTAGAGCGAAATGGAGATGCATTTTTGTCAAGCCATTGGATATTAAGGAGTTTTTGTGCAAGAAGGCCTACCAGAAAACTTGCCTTTTTTTCAGGTGTGTCAAAGAAACATCCATGCCTCTTAAAAAACAGACTGATTTTTTCGGACATGCCGGCTTGTTCAGAAACAAAACTGTCTTTTAGATCTTCGATAAGTTTAACATTCATACGTTTTCCTCCCTTGCTCAATATTTTCAGAGCGGCCAGGAAATTCAAAAGCATATAGCCGGAAAGGCAATCAATTTTTAAATATTTGTTATTAACAAACCCTGACCGAAGCTTTGTTACGATTGCTTTAATGATAAAGTGGTAGTCAACCGGCCTCAAGGAAAATATTTTCCCTACTAATTCGAGAAAATGTTTATCGTAAGATCTTGTCTTGCTTATATATGGGAAGAAATTTCTTAATATACTAAAATTGAAAATTAGAAGTCTTTTACCGTCTTTTTTTGAAACTTCATTTTTGAAGATGTCGATTGCATCAAGCCTTGCTTTTAGTTTAAAAAACCTTTTGAAACGGGATGGCAGGATATCCTCAATATGGAGCAGGATATTAAACGCGGCCTGTTTTTCACGGTAAAAAAGAAGATCAAAACTTAGGTAATCTTTTTCCTGGCTTATAAGCTCAAGAATTTCGTCTTCCGCATTTGTGAGGCGATTTATAAATCTTTGATCAAAACCTGCCTCAATCATTTCGGATGCTCTATGTTCATAAATATCTTCAAGAACATCTAAGGCATTTTCCATGATTGTATTGCTGAAGAGCTTTGGTATGAGGATATACTGGAAGCCATAAAAATTGAACTTCAGATTTTCATTCAGATATTTCTTTCCCAACTCAAGTTTGCAAGCGCAATCAAAACAGACAGGATAATTTTTCCAGGCGTCCTGCTGTTTGAACCCTCCGGTTACAAAACCCGGCTTGTCGGCGGTATAAAAGCTGTAAGTATTAACAAAACCATAAACTTCCGCCTGATTCTTCTGGCAGACGGTACATTCCTGGTCATTTCCCAAAGATTGTTTGCCGTATTGCTTAAAATATTTCTCTTTCGCTTTAATCTTGAGAACTTTGTGAAAAAGATCGAGATCGCCAATGTAATGGCTTTCGCCATCTTTTTGAAAAACAAGAGTGATAATTGCGCCTTCACCTGTTTCAATTTCATCCGATCTTTCTTTTAATTTTTTTATAATGGATGACTCAGCAGATAGAAGTGCGTTATATATCTGATTAATTTGCCGCTGTTCTTCTGTATCAAATCCCAGGTTTTTACCTTCCTTTATGATATCCTGAATACTTCTAAGAATCTTATTTTTAAAAGTCTTTTCTATATCCCCTGCAAACTTCGATGTCGGAGTTATGTCAGCGCCACTTGAACTGCCCCGCCTGTAAAGGTACTTATCGAGGTATTTGTTTCTGAATTCCTCCATCTCGACGCCATTGGAAAAATAACCGTCTTTTCGTTGGTCTATCAAGATCTTGATTACCTTTTGTATGTTACCTTTTTCGTTGGGATTTTGTATGAAGTTAAAAATAGAACCTATGGTTTCTTCTCTTTCCCCGGTCCATTGCCCAATTTCCATAATTGATTGAATCATGACGGCTTCACCTCTGCCATTTTGAAGTAATTTTTAACGAGGAGTTGGAATCCTTTTCATATTGAGCATTTCCCTGAGCTTATTGAGTTGTCGGAAAGTCAAACACCACACATCTGAATCCAGAGATAGTTCACTGAAGCCGGATCTGGCCACATACATCATCCTATGAATTTTGAGGTTCAGTTTTTTCGCCATGAACGCCCTTTTTTTTATGAAGAAGGTGATGTCTTTTTTGCTCACAGATCTTTTTCTATACTTGAACTCACAAACCCAGTTCTCATCTCCCAGGCAAAGTGCATCTATTTCAATATTAGACGGTTTACCGAACACTTCACCTACTTCATCAAAAACATTAATAGCTCCCTGCACGCTGGTAAACCGGGGCAGACGGATGCCATCATATTCCTGGCCGGCAAATTTTTGTAACATTTCTCTCATATAGCTTTCAAAATAGAGCCCTATCTCCGTGCTCAGGGCCGCAATATATTCTCTATAATTCTCCGAGATGTTTCTTCTGATGATGTCTACATTCGGTTCATTTTGGCCATAAACTGTGCGAAGCCAGATTTCAAGGACATGATCTGCAATATGGTACCTTTTATTCTTTCTATCGATAAGGTCAAGGTTATAAAGATTGCGCAGGGGAAGACTGAGATATCCTGTCGATCTCCCAACTCTCGCTGATAATTCCGTCAGCGATGCATCGCCACTGGAAAGCTCCCTGAGTATCTCTTTTAGAAATGCGTCAGACCTTACCCGGCTCAAGGAGGTGTCAAACAGATAATTGCAGTGGGAATCAAGAGTTCCGCCGAAAAGTTCTGAGAGAAAGGCTTCTTCAACACTTTGTTTGTTTAGTATTGCACTGCCATTGGAAATTGTGTCAGCGGCGCTGATAATGGCGACAGTATAAAAGGGGTGACCATTAGAAAGCGTGAACAAAAGATTCAGGGTCTCCGCAGATATTGGCTTATTGATACATTTATAAACGAGTTTTAAGGTATCGCCTTTATCAAAAGGCTGTACATGGAAGCGTTTGACTCTTCCTTGATAGGGAGCATTCTCACCTTCAAGTATATTAGTCATAATCCGGACTGCTGAACCGGTAAAAAGGTACCAAATGTTTTTTTGAGCCGAAATAATGCTCTCCAGAAAACTGAGCACTTTTCCATTTTTAAAATCCCCATACTTATCTAAACCTAGAATTTCCTGAAATTCATCCAAGACGATAGCTGCTTTCACTCCCATCTCAACTGAGAATTCATCCAGAAAGCGCATAATTTTTTCAATTACAGCACGTTCGTTCTCTGGCGATGGTGGGAAATAAGAATTTAAGAATCGTGCAAGATTATAGAGTGTTTTGCTATTTATGTGGTTTGCAGCATCGATCAAGGCTGAAGGGTTCATCTCGATTTCATCGAACCCAGGGTCCACTAAATTGCTAAATTGCTCAAAATACGAAACTAGAAATGGCCTTAGAAGGCGCACTGCAAATTTTCCAGGAGTCCCCATGTTCCCCTGAACATTGAAACGAAATTTAATGATGTTTTTATCTTTTAGTGTCAGAAGAAATTGGTCCGCAATAGAGCTTTTCCCGATGCGTCTTGGACCAACAAGCGCCACATTGTCATTCGGATAAGCTGCGTACAGCTTTTTTAATAGGTCTAATCTATCTACAAAGTCTTTGCCGCTAACTGGATGAGAAATTGAAATCATAATTAATCTTTTAAAACATATTACATATATAAGCATATGCATATGTATCAATATGCTTTTTTATGTAAATAATATAGAAAATTAAATTTATATTGGAATTTTGTCAAGTAAAAACAAACCACGCCCAAATTATCCTGCGACCTTATTAGAGCAAAATAATCCCTCTTTTTATCTATTCTTGTCGATTCTCGGGCATTCTTTTTTTTCTAAGACAGGATAGCCAGTATTTTCATGATAAAAATCAGGTTATTTCTGTTTTAAACTAAAGCTTTAATTTTTATTAATATTTTTAAATCAGCTCACATTCTTTCCAGTCTATTTTAAAATTACCGACCAGATCAAAAAAACTAAGCCAAAGG
>CAZJVM010000110.1:0-6085 GCA_964549305.1 uncultured bacterium | reverse complement strand
TTTCGATTATATCAACTTCACCGGAAGCAATATCCGAAACAATGACAAACCTTCTCTCATCGTCAAAAAAGGTACGCGCACTCTCCCACTTCTGCTCCGTCAGCTCGCATTCTCCCGTGGCGCACCTTCTTCTCTCTTTCATTCCAATCGCCTTTCTCCACGAAAAACCCTCTCCGCATTTCGGGCAATTCTTCGGCCCCTCAAATACGGATATTCCGGCAAGTCCGTCAAAATAACGGATGTGCGCCATTTCAATGCCGCAATTGCAGTGATAGGTGAAAAATCCGTCGAAGACAAAGCCTTCGGGGAGTTTTTCGGGAAGTTTCGCTTCAAATCCCACTTTTTCGGAAAGCTCTTTCAGGGAATTTACCTGCCTGTCATTCTGCCTGATATCTACTGTTTCAAATTCTGCGGGAATATTAAAATCTTCTTCAGAAGGCACATCATTGAAATTAACCTCGCTGAACAAAACGGATATCTTGAGATTGCCCCCCGGAGTGAATGTTTTGGATGAAAGAATCGCGAAGGTTTTCCTGTCAATCCACAAAACCTTGCGCGGGCGTCCCTTTAATTCAGACGAAACCTCTATGATATATGAATTTCTTCCCGCGATGCTCTCCTCTCCCTTAAACGACCCGCTGTAATTTTTCAGCAGAAGATTTTCCTTTTCATTTCTTTTATCAGGGGAAGTGACAATTTTCGTTCGGAAAACCTGTCTCCTGCGGGGGTCTATCGTCAATATTTCGTCATCCTTCGTTATCACAAATCTTTCAGGCAAGGTGCCCCGCATCCTCTCCATTCTGCACATTCCAGGACGCCTGAAAGAAACTCTTGCCTGTGTTTCAAACTCCTTTGATTTTATGAAGGAAAGGGTGCGCGATATACCTGAAAAATTCTGCATTCCCCGCCGTTCTATTGCTGTTTTTAAAATCTCTCCGGGCGTAAGGGCGTAAATGGGAATGCTCAACAGGGAAAGGAGGAGGAAGGCAACGGCAATGCATATCACAGCTTTTTTATATTTAAAGCAGATCATCGTATATTGTCCTCGCCTGCAATGATAAGGTTCAAGGCGACTCTGTCAGATAAAGGGTCATCATAGGATGTTAGGATATGACCCGAAACATAATCGGAAGGATAGACGGATTGGGCTATCTGCGAATTCTCCTCCAGAAGAAAAATCCCGGCGCCCGTTAAAATCACGATTGCGGCAACGACCGCGGCAAAAACTCTTCTTAAATTTACAGAAGGAAAAAAGAAACCGCCTAAAAAATCCCTGAAGGGCGATTTTTTATCTTCTTCGATTTTTCGTCTGATGTTATTCCACATTTCAGCAGGCGGTTCGGCAAATTCCATTTCGGCAAAGAGCGACTCCGCTTCTCCGATAAAATCAAGCTCCTCTTTGCACGAGTCACACCGCGACAGATGTTTTTCCACGCTGTCGCTTTCATCAAAACTGAGATTGCCCGTAAGAAAATCGTTCAGCTTTGCCCTTATCTCTTCACATCTCATTTTCATTCTGTCTCCGTAGAAATTAAAACCCCATCGCTCTAATCTTTTTAACCAATTCCGCCCGCCCCCTCGAAAGGCGGGATTTTACCGTGCCTTCGGGAATTTGAGCCGTGAATGATATATCTCTCAAACTTAGTCCTTCTACATAATATAGAAGAAGAATTTCCCGAAAATCTGGTTTTAATCCCTGAAGCGAGCGGAGAAGCGCGTTCTTTTTTTCATTCTTTATTACAATCTCTTCAGGTGAATGAGCGGACGAGCGGAAATTTTGCGGACTATTTGCCCAATCATCCGGTAAATTCGATTCAAAAACAGCCGAGTCTTTCGCTTTGCGCTTAAAAAAATCTTTAACGAGGTTGACAGCTATCTTCATTATCCAAATATTGAAAATTTCCTTCTGTCTGAGTTTCCCGAGATTTTTGTACGCTCTTACAAAAACTTCCTGAGTGATTTCCTTTGCAACTTCTCTGTCTGCAGTCATTTTAAGCGCGTAATTGTAGATTCTGCTCTTGTGTATGGTAAAAAGTATTTCAAACGCTTTCACATCGCCTTCGCCCGCTTTTTCAGCAAGTCTCTTTTCGTCTTCAAAATCATTCTTCTTCATCAGATATATCCGTACCCTTATAAGACTGTGCCGGGGAAAAAAAGTTCCATCTTAGTTTAATCGCAGACCGCTGAATTTATTATAACCGAAATTCAACAGGAGAAATATTAAATAGATTAATTGATAACGGATATTTTTAACTTGCACTTATTCCCCTTTTTTTTCCAGTGCTTTTCCCCCCACAATTTGACTAATTTTGGTTTTTGTGTTAATTATGCGGACTGTAAACAGGGAAGGAAGAACCTTGCTCCTGATAACATATTGTTTTTATTGTCATATTATTAAATAAGGAGGGACAGATGGCAGTAAAAAAGGAAGATTTCGTAGTAGATAATATCATCACGATTGAATGCAGAAAATGCAATGGAATGGCTCAGCATAAAATCCGTGAAGTAACGGAAGAGAAAGTTAAAATACATTGCGAAGGATGCGGAAAAAACTCAAGCCGCCTGCAAAGAAGGCTTCTTAACGAAAAAGAGCCCGGGAAGAGGAGAAGCCGCAGAAGAATCAGCGCGGAAAGACTTTCCGGAAGATATCTTGAAGAAGCATATCTCAATCAACTTCGAAACGGCAACGCAAAGCCATATGGTTACGAACAAAGTTATTTTCTCGATGATATAATTTCTCACAACACTTTCGGGCTTGGGAAAGTGGTAGAGCAAAGAGGCGAAAAAAAGATAATAGTCCTATTTTACAAACACGGAGAGAAAATGCTCGCCTGCAGCAGAACGGACGGACTGTAAAAATCAGCGAAAAAGATATTTCACTTGCAAACCGAAAGATGGCATCATCTTTCGGTTTGCTGTTTTTGAAGACAATTGATATTTTTGAAGAAATAAAACGGTTTTTGTTTGTTATATCCTTTAACCCGGGAGGAGATATACTATGAAAATCCTTGCTTTCGTAGCCAGCCCGCGAAAAGGCGCCAATACGGATATCTTTGCGGACAAATTCATAGAAGGCGCAAAATCCAAAAGCGCGGAAATCGAAAAAATCTACCTCAACGACCTTCAAATCAATCCCTGTCAGGCGTGTCAGGGATGCAGGGAAACACACAGCTGTCAGAAGAGCGATGATATGACCACTCTTTATGAGAAGATTCAGGAAGCAGACGGATTTCTTTTTGCAAGCCCTATTTTCTGGGGTGAAGCCACAGGACAAATGAAGATTTTCTGGGACCGTTGGTATCCTTATCTCGCTTCCGACTTCAACATTTATCTGAAGGAAGGGAAAAAAGCAGTTATAGCTTTTCTTTGCGGCGCGCCGGTGCCTGAAATGTACAAACCCATTCTCGACAGATGGGAGCAGACTATGTCGTTTCTCGGTATCGATGTCATAGATAAAATAGAAGTGTGCGGAAACATCGAGCCCGACTCGATAACGAAAAACGAAGACGCGCTGAAAGAGGCGTATGACTCAGGCGCTAAACTTGCGGGAAACGGTTAAGGAGAAAAATTTTCTATGTTTTTAAACTTGACAACTTGCCCTGCTACCGTTAATTATTTCTAATAAAAGAAACCTATTTGGAGGAGAAATCGATGGCAGAATATTTTGTTTATCTTAATTACAAAGAGAAGAAGGGAATAATTCACCAGTCAACTTGTTCCGAGTGCCAACCGCATACCGGAACACCTACTGATTACTGGTCAGGACCATACGATACAATAGATAAAGCAGTCGGTTATTGCTTTGTCGCCCTGAAGCAGGATATCAGCGGATGCCCGAAATGCACAACTATCGGCAAAGTTAAGAATCCTCTGTCCATGGACTCCTTTGATTAATTTTTAAGCAGATATTTTGTTAATTTAAAAATCAGACGCCTTCATTGCTTAAATGATGAAGGCGTTTTTTTTACAGAAGCGATACAATCACGGGATAAGCGATTATCAGCGCAGAGGCAATCAGTATGAGGGCGATAAGTTTTCTGAATATGGAATCCTCTATCCTGAAATGGAAAAAATTCCCTACGATTATTGCAATTATAAGGGCAGGCAAAAAATAAAGACTTTGAATAAACATCTCCGTCCTTAAAATTCCCCGAGTAAGATACACGATCATTCTGAAAACATCGTTTATAAAAAAAACGGCTATCAGCGTTGCGCGAAGCTTCGTTTTATCCTTAATCTGGTCTTCAAGATAAAGCGCAATGGGTGGACCCTGCTGTCCGGTGATTCCCCCTATGCTTCCGCCCGCAAAACCGCAGAGAAGTCCGGGAATATATCTTCTTTTGCCTTCGCCTTCACCGCTCTTTTCCAAAGTAAAAAAAATTCTCAGGGAAAATACGAATACCACAAGGGAAAGCACAACCCTCAGGGCGGTTTCGCTTGCATAAAGGAGGATTCCCGCGCCTGTAAATATTCCCGCAAAGGCGCTTAAAACCACCACGAGCATCATCTCCTTTTGAATCTGCCTGTACACCTGAGTTACGAGCACCGCGCCGAAAACTATTTCAAAGAGCAGTTCGAGGGGGACTGCCGCTTTAATGTCTATAAGCATCGCGAGAAGTGGCACGCACAGCAGTGCCGCGCCCATACCTGTTACCGCCTTGAGGGCGAAGGAAACAAACACGATGAGGGTGCCGTACAGAAGAAAGCTGAAATCCACTTTTAAAACCCCTTTATAAAAACTTCACAACGAAATTTATATTTTGTTACTAATAATTATTTCATTTATCCATAATTTTATAGTTATCTATTGACGATAATTTTTTTTCTCTTATAAAATAGGAAACAATATGCACTCCGTTTCGGTTATCATACCCGCTTACAATGAAGGCGACAGGATTTCTTCAGCACTCGAAACCCTGACAGATTATTTCTCGTCATTTCCCGGAGAATACGAAATTATCATCGTAAATGACGGAAGCAGTGACAACACCGGAAATATCGTGGAAGATTTCATACAAAAACATTCAGTCAAAATGTCTCTTGTAAACCTTGACAAAAACCGCGGTAAGGGAATGGCAGTGAAAAGGGGTGTGGAAAAAGCGTCTGAAGACATTGTCATATTTCTCGATGCGGACCTTTCGTACGGTCCCGAAAACATAACTGCGGCATTAAAATATTTCGACGATTCCCATATTGACCTTGCAATCGGAAACAGAAACACCAAAGAGTCCAAAATCACAAATCCGCCTCTTTTAATAAGGCAGGTTTCCGGAAAGATATACGCGCTTTTAGTACAGTCGCTCGTACTTCCCGGAATATCGGACTCACAGTGCGGATTCAAGGCATTCAGGAGAGAATGCGCTAAGGAAATATTCAGGCGTCTCACCATATTTCGTTTCGGTTTCGATGTGGAAGCTCTCTACATTGCCCTAAAAATGGAATACCGGATAAAAAAGATGCCCGTATCCTGCACAAATACAACCGACTCGAGAGTGCGCCTTTTCACAGACTCCCTTCGTATGTTTTCCGACCTTTTCAAAATCAGGTCAAACAACGCCAAAGGTTTGTACAGATAAAATCCGGAATATCTTTTTCCTTTAAATCGATAATTCGTTCTGCCTATGCGTCCGTCTCTTAACGATTTTGCGCAACACACTCTTTTCTCTAAAACTTTTATCTTTACAAAGAGATGATAATTTATTGAGCTATAACAAATAAGTAAAATTTAACCTAAATCCTGATACTCCCTGCTCTCATCTGGCTTTTGCATTCTTCAATCCATGTCTCACAGGTGGCGCGTTTCATATATTTGCGATGTGCATCCATAGGAGAAAGATTCTCTGTCGTTACATAACAAAAATAATCATAAACAGGCATATCTATAAGTCCCTTTTCTATCTCTGATCAAATACCTCACCGCTGTAAACCTTCTCGCAGAAGACCAAGCGCCGCATTTATGATAAATTCAACTTCTTCCCAACCATTACGACACACTTGCCAACTCTTATTCTCAAGCAATGAAGATAAGTTCTTTAGTCTCTGATACAAAAGCCATCAATGGATGATAACTCTTCTGACCTCTCAG
>CAZJVM010000109.1:0-6177 GCA_964549305.1 uncultured bacterium | reverse complement strand
TGTCAAACTGATAAACACGGGTTTCAACATTGATTGCATACCACTGCCTTTTTGGCCCTTCATAATCATACATCCAGAAAAACATCTGTGTATTTTTTTTGTCAAAAGCATAACGATAATGGAAAGTTCCTGAATCAATCTCAGGCATACATTTCATTGCAATTGTTGCGCCTTCTTCGTCTTCTTTGATAACCTTGATTTCCATGATAACACTTGATGTTTCCTGCATTGCCTTGAAATCTGTGATTGCTTCAAAACATTCTTCTGCAGTTGCTTCCACATCTGCGACAACCTGATAAGTGTCTCCGCCTTTTGCGTCGGGTGGTTGCCTGAAAACCTGTACTCCCTCTTTCGTGGGCACTTCATAGTTGTAAATATATGTTGCTTCTATTGTGGGCACTGTTCTTGCCATAAAAAATCCTCCTTGAAATTAAAAAAAGTACACAATATTTTGCTCTTGGTCTGCCGCTTATTACTTTAAAAATTCTCTAAGGTCAACAAAAAAATCGAGCGCACACTCAACATATCTATTTTTTTGAATATTTTTTAAAAATGTTCATAAATGCGGATGAATATTCACCCCGTTGCCTGCTAAATGTCACTTTACAAAGACTTTTTCTTCTGTTATTTTACCGCCGACTTTAATCCCAGAATAAATTTTTTTTCAGAAATTCACATAAATTCACGGAGGAATATATTATGGAAAATGTTGTTATTGTTGGCGCTGTAAGGACGCCATTCGCAAATTATGGCGGAACTTTAAAAAACTTTACACCTGCCCAACTCGGCGGCATGGTTTTAAAGGAAGCACTTGTAAGAACAAAAGTTGACCCTGCGTCAGTGGAAGAAGTTGCCTTCGGAGTAAATCTCCCCGGTTCTGACAGGTCAATCGGAAGACAGGCAATGCTCAATGCCGGAATCCCCGACACAGTGCCCGCGTTCTCCATCGACCGTGCCTGCTGTTCAAGTATTGCCGCAATAGGGCTTGAAGCGCAAAACATTAAACTTGGCGAAATTTCAGTTGCGGCAGTTGCGGGAGCGGAAAATATGAGCGGAATCCCCTATTTCATTCACGAAGCAAGATGGGGAAAAAGAATAGGCGACATCACACTAAAAGACCAGCTCGTCATAAAGTGCCCATATTCAGGCGTACCGAGGGCACTCCAGGCAGGTAAAGAAGCAGTGGAGTTTGAAATCACTCGTGAAGCTCAGGATAAATGGGCAATAAGAAGCCATCAGCTCTGGAAGAAGGCATTTGACGAAGGCAAGTTCAAAGACGAGATTATGCCTGTTTCAATTCCTCAGAGAAAGGGCGACCCCATTGTGATGGACAAGGACGAACCACCGCGCCCCGATGCAAAACTTGAAAGTCTCGCAAAGCTGAAAACCGTTTATGACAGTCCAACGGTAACACCGGGAAACGCTCCGGGACTTAACACCGGCGGAAGCGCGGCAATCCTTATGAGCGAATCCAAGGCAAAAGAACTCGGTCTGAAACCCCTTGCCACAATCGTTGCCCACGTAAAAGCCGCGGGACACCCTCAGAAAATCGGCTCCATACCCGGCTATACATCACAAAAGGCAATCGCAAAAGCGGGACTTACGATTGATGACATTGACCTTATTGAAATAAACGAAGCCTTTGCCGCAATGCCCTTGATATCCACGAAAATACTCGGTGACGGAGATGCGGCGAAAGTTGAAAAAATCAGAGAGAAGACCAATGTCAACGGCGGAGCAATCGCAATAGGACATCCCACAGGCGCGACAGGAATCAGACTTGTGACGACTCTCGCATTCGAGCTCAACAGGCGCGGAGGAGGATACGGGCTTGCCACAATCTGCGGAGGCATCGGACAGGGCGAAGCTTGCATCATCAAAGTCTGATTATTACATTTTCTGTAAGCGGAAGGACAATGAAAAATGGATAAAAAGCAGTTAGATGAAATAGCAAAGAAAAAGAAGGAATGGCAGGAAACTACTTACACCGAACATACAAAGCAGTTTCCCGAAAGAGAAGGAACGAATGAAACAAATTCAGGCATTCCCATAGACCCTCTCTATACCCCTGCGGATGTTGAAAATGAGGATTTCGATTATATGAAAGACCTCGGTTTCCCGGGAGAATATCCCTATACGAGAGGCATAACACCGGGGCAATTCCGCACACAACTCTGGACAATGGCTCAATATTCGGGATTCGGCACAGCAGAGGATACGAACAAAAGATATAAATATCTCATCTCGAAGGGACAGAAGGGAAACAGCGTTGCCTTCGACCTTCCCACTCAGCTTGGCTACGACTCCGACCATCAGATGGCAAGAGGAGAAGTGGGAAAAGTCGGCGTGGCAGTTGACAGTTTCAAAGACTTTGAAATTCTTTTTGACGGCATTTCAATAGGCGAAATCAGGCAGTCAATGACAATTAACGCGACAGCGCCCATAATCCTCGCAATGTTCATAGCCATAGCGGAAAAGCAGGGCATCCCCACGACAGACCTGGAAGTCTTTATGCAGAACGATATTCTCAAGGAATACATCGCGCGCGGAGCATATATATATCCCGTAAAACCATCCCTTAAAATGGTAACGGACATCTATGAATACTGCTCAAAGAATATGCCCAAATCCTCGCCTCAGAGAATATGCGGTTACCACATCAGGGAAGCGGGCTCAAACGCCGTACAGGAAATCGCGTTCACTCTTTCAAATGCAATAAGCTACCTCAACGCCGCTAAGGAAAGAGGATTGAATATCGATGACTTCGCGCACGGGCTTCTCATATTCCTTTCAGGCGACGGGGAATTTTTCGAGGAAATCGCGAAATTCAGGACCTGCAGGAGAATGTGGGCGCGTATGATGAAGGAAAGATTCGGCGCAAAAGACCCGCGCTCGATGCAGATAAGATTTTTCGGATACAGCGCGGGCTCAACAATGACTGCTCAACAACCGCTCAACAACATTATCCGCGTATCACTCGAGGCGCTTGCGATGATTCTCGGCGGTGGAAATATCATATTCCTTTCATCCTACGACGAATGTCTCGCCCTTCCTTCAGAGGAGTCTGTAAGCATCGCTCTTCGCACTCAGCAGATAATCGCCGACGAGGCAGGTGTGGCAAAGACAATCGACCCAATCGGCGGCTCATACTATGTTGAATCGCTCTGCAACCGTCTTGAAAGGGAAGCCAACGAGTATATTAAAAAAATTGACGATATGGGCGGTTCGATTACGGCAATCGAAAAAGGATACATTCAGGAAGAAATCGCAAAGGAAGCTTACAAAACGCAGAAGAATATAGAGTCGGGAGAAAAAGCAGTCGTAGGCGTGAACAAATACAAGGACACGAAGGAAGTTAAGAGAAAAATACTCAAAGTTGACACCGAAGTAGAGAAACGCCAGATTGAACGACTCAATCAGGTAAGACAGGAGCGAAACAACGATAACGTAAAGCAGATTCTCGAACGCCTTAAAGATGTTGCCGTGTCAAAGGACAATATGATGCCCTTTATGATTGAAGCAGTTAAAAATTACGTGACAATCGGTGAAATCAGCGGAGTTTTGAGAGATGTTTACGGTAAATACGAAGGCAAGATTTTTTTATAGAAACAGTCAATAACCGATGGGAGGATTCTAATGGGTGACAATGCGAAGGTAAAACCGCTCGAGGGAATAAGAGTGCTTGGCGTGGAAAATCAGGTCGCGGGACCCTACTGCACGATGATGCTTGCGGCGCAGGGCGCTGAAGTTATCAAGATAGAAGCACCGGGAAGAGGCGATTCTGCAAGGGAAATGGGACCGATTATCAAGAATGACAAGGGTGATAAATTCAGCGGTTACTTCCTCAGGTTTAACAGAAACAAGAAGGGATTGACTCTGGATATCAACAGCGACAAAGGCAAGGAAATTTTCAAAGAGCTCGTAAAGGAAAGCGATGTGGTAGTGGAGAATTTCAGGCCCGGCTTTATGGATAAAAACGGAATCGGATACAGCGTGCTGAAGGAAATCAATCCGCGCCTTATTTATGCCGGCATAAGCGGTTTCGGACAGTTGGAAGGTTTTGAAGGACCTTTTCAGAAGCGCACCGCCTTTGATATGGTAGTGCAGTCACTTGGCGGTCTTATGCACAATGTCGGTGAAGCGGACGGTCCTCCAAATTGGCTTGGACTCGCGCTGGGTGACATCTACTCGGGCGTTATGGCGGCATATGGAATACTTCTTGCAGTAATCGCGAGGGAAAAAACAGGTGTGGGACAATTCATAGACAGCGCAATGTATGACAACATCATATCGCTTAATGAAAGAGCGCTTACCGCATACTCGCTGACGGGAAAGATTATGGGGCGCGGTAAAGAATCACTTGTATATCCAATCGGACCTTTCAAGGTAAAAGACGGTTATATCGCGATGATTATTCCCATAGAATCAATCTGGGCGCGGCTTTGCGAAACAATAGGAAGGCCTGAACTCGCAAAGGATGAAAGGTTTAATTCCGGTCCCAACAGAGCAAAGAATTCCAATATTCTAAAACCGATTCTCGATGACTGGCTCAAAGACAAAACAAAAAAAGAGGCATCGGATATTCTTCTCGAAGGACGTGTTCCTGCAGGTATCGTTCAGGATGCAAAAGACATCTTCGAATGCCCGCACGCAAACGCAAGGCAGATGTTCCCTGAAATCGAACAGGAACCAATCGGCAAGGTAAAGGTTGTTGACCTTCCCCTCAAGATGTCCGGTGTTGAAAAGGTCAAAGCAGGACCTGCGCCTCTGCTTGGACAGCACACTGATGAAATTCTGTCGGCAGTGCTGAAATACAGCGCTGATGATATTGCAAAACTGAAAGATGAGAAAACCGTTTAATTTTGATTAATTAAAATTATATTTTGGGAGGGAAATGATGTTAAATGTAAAAGATGTCCACAGACTCGGCGTAATCGTTAGAGACCTTGACAAGGCAGTTGATTTTTTCACTAATGTTCTCGGCGGAAAAAAAGGTATCACATACAGAAAAGACGAAACGGAAAATTATCAGCTCGTTTATGACGAAATTCCTCCTGAAGGTTTGAAATCCTGCTACATTACCCTTGGTAAAGATTTTCAGATTGAGCTTATGGCACCCTCAAACGAAGACGGCACCATAGCCAAACTTCTTGAAAAGAGAGGTGAAGGAATACTCACGGTCTGTTTTCAGGTAGATAATGTGGATGAGGCAGTTGAACTGCTCGAATCAAAAGGCGTGAGGATTATAGGGAAAGAGCAGTTAAACTGGAAAACTAAAGTGGAAGGCGGAGAAATCGCGACACCATACGTATTCATCCATCCAAAAGATTGCTTTGGGTTAATGGTAGAAATCGGCCTGCGGTAAGTGACGGCGAGGTAAAAAAATATTCCGGGCAGACACCAATGTGTCTGCCTTTTTTTTCTGTCATTCCACGACTTCGACCCTTGAATCCACCCACCACAGTCATTCCATGACTTGGACTTTTGAATCCACCCACCACTGTCATTCCACGACTTGTTCGGGGAATCCAGTTCTTTTTAGTTCTTCCTGCCAAGCCGGAAAATAACTTTTTATGAGGGCTATATTACTTCCTCAAATAATATAGCAAATCACTTCAAATAGTTATTGTCTAATGGAATAGCATATTCAGAATATTTTCCTTGCAAAAGAACTCTCCTTTTCTAAAATCAGGTAACTAAAAAAAACGGAGTATTTTTAATGGCAGATAAAAAACCGGATAAAAAAGTAAAACACATTCTTGATATACTTGATAAAACCTATCCTCAGGCAGAATGCGCTCTTAACCACAAAGACCCTTATCAGCTTCTTGTTGCAACAATCCTTTCAGCGCAATGCACCGACAAACGGGTTAATATTGTGACAAAAACGCTTTTTAAAAAATATCCTGATGTTAAATCCATAGCGAAGGCAAAGCAGTCGGAATTTGAAAATGACATCCGCTCGACAGGTTTTTTCAGAAACAAGACAAAAAACATTATCGGCGCGTCAAAAATGATTGTAGGGGAATTCAATGGCAAAGTCCCCAAGACAATGGAAGACCTTCTCACACTTCCGGGAGTGGCGAGAAAAACCGCAAACATCGTACTCAATTCAGGATTCGGGATTACTGAAGGCATTGCAGTTGATACCCACGTAAAGCGCCTGTCAGGGCGTCT
>CAZJVM010000108.1:0-6228 GCA_964549305.1 uncultured bacterium | reverse complement strand
TCATCAAAATCCTTCATAATCCGCTTTGCGCGCCATTCTGAAACAAGGAAGGGATAATCGTTTTGAGATGAAACTGCTTCAAATTTTCCGTTTTTCTCATTAAAAAAAGAAATTGAATAATCTTCTGCACCTGAAAGAATTACTTTATAGGAAGGTGATTTGAAATCTTCTTTCTTCTTCTCATTGATAAATTCATCACACTCAAAATCCCCGAGCATATTGATAATCTCGTTGACTGTACCGTCGGGCACATCCCTGCCCTTTTCGGTCTGCCAACTGTAAGAGGGTTGCGTCTTCTTTTTATCTTCCTTTTCCGAGGGAGTTTCCTTCACGGTATCAACGGGATTTTTAAAAAGCCTTAATTCCTTTTTCCCGTCAATTAAAGTCACCTTTACAATATCATCATTAATCTTCAGCGTTTTCTTATCTCGTAAATCCGCAATATTTTTATTAAATACGTTTTTTAGATTCCCATCAGCGTGATAAACTCTGTAATCATCCGCAATTTGTATAAATGTATGCCTTCCCGATGATACAGGTTTTCCAATGAAAATCTTTCTCAATAATTGTTCTTCTTTGAATAATTCAACTTCTATTCTCTTTTTTTCATCGAGGTCATAAACAGCGTAATTCTTCGATTCCGATGCAAGCGCTGTCAGAGTAATTCCACTTGCTTTATTGAGCATATTTTCAATCTTATTTTTATCTGCGGGATATACTTCAGGCAGCAGATTCCAAAGTTCGCCTGATTTCTCGAGGATAACCTTTTCACCCGGTCTCTTTATTTTTATTTTGGATACTTCGCTTTTTTGAATTTCCGCAATCTCAGGAAGTTCGTAGTTGGTCCTGTTTTTGTTACGGGAAAAAATATAGGATGAGAGGGCTATTATGATGACTAAAAGAATAATATATTCTTTCCTGAATTTCATTTCGCCTTTTCTCTCCTGCTATGTGAAAATTCGCCTTATCGTCTTTTTCCGCGACATCCGCCGAATCCAAATGACAATTCCGGCAAGAATAACCAACAGAGGCAGTCCCGCAATATTTATCGTTTTTATGAGAGTCCTCGATCCCGCGCTTATTTCCCTTAAGGGGTTGAATTTCTGCGCCTTGCTTCTCATCAGCGCATTTTCTTCCCTTCCGTTGATATAATCAAAGGTATTCATTAAAAACTGCGCATTAGGCCCATCGCCGTCCTTGTCAATTATATTATTTTTCAATATCTCAGATGTTCCCACTATGAAGATTTTGCCCGGTTTCCCTTTCCCAAGAGTCGTTTTCTGGCTCTTTATTTCTTTTCTAACCTTTTCTTTCCTGCTTTTATCAGACTTGACTTTGTCCTCATCTACTTCCTTTAAAGGTACCGGTTTATCGGCAAAATAACTTGAAAATTCTCCTTCAACCACATAGGCAAGGGGAATCTGTTTGAATTCCTTTTTATCCTGTGGAGGTTCTAAATAAAGAGGGTTTAGTTCGACTCTACCCGACATCTCCCACGATTTTTTCGAAGAGGAAAACAGCTTTATGGCTTTTAAACCTTTTTCCTTCAGTTTTTTCTCGTTTACATTTATACCCGCGGTTTTGATAAGAATGAGACCTTTTATATCCCGCAGAAATTTCACATCTTTATTTATGAATTCATTTTTAACAATCGGCGCATAATAAATTTTCTGCTCACCGCCTCCGAATGCCTGAGGAAGTTTCTGTTTAAAAGAGCTTTTATCGAGCACATAGGATTGTTCCAGATTAATTCCATAATGGGCAAGAAGTTTTTCAAGGCCGGTTTTTACAGGAAGATAAACGGGGCGCGGTCTTTGCCCGAACATATTCTGATCCCGGTTTGGAACGACCTCATTGAAAGCATCCTGAAAAATAACGAGGTTCCTTCCCTTCATCAAATACTGGTCAATTTTATAAAGCTCATATTCCGAAAACTGTTTCTTTGCCCCCGCAATCACAAGGGTGGAAATGGCTTCCGGAATATCTTCCTCTTCCTCCAGGTTCACTTCCCTTATGCTGTAATCTTTTGCAAGCAGATTCTTGAAGTTTGATATGGATGAAGCATCCCCACCTGCGAAAGCATTGGCGCCCGAAGACAAGGGGACTGTATCGTGGTCTGTGAGATAACCAATTTCTTCATTCACGTTAATCAGGTTATCGACAATACCGTTTATATTCTGTTCGAGGTCTTCCAAATCGGCAAGCTGATACTGCGTCCCAAAAAGAGGAATGCGAAAAACATTAATAATCTGTATTACTTCAAATTTATCTCCATACTCGACCACTATTCCAGCATAACCTTTTCCCGCGGGTATCTTCCGCTTTTTTCTGTCCCTGAATTCCTCCCATTCAAGTTCAAGAACATTGTATTTAGTTGCCTGCTTTTCAAATTCCGGATTTCCGGAAGTATCGAGATTAGAAAATTTCAGTCGCCCGTAATTTTGAACATTCAGTTTTTCGACCATCTCTTCCACCTCGCCGGAAATCTTAGAAAGTCCGGAAAGATTCAGATAGGGGCCAACAACCTTGAGAGATGACGAGAGAAAGAGTCTGACATTGATATCCTTTTCAAGATTGATAAGGGCGCTTATCTTGTTGTTCATCTTTCTTATTATGGAAGTAAGCTTGTATTCAAGGCCCTCAGTGGAAGTGAGTGTGGGAATTGTTTCCACAAGGTCACCGTGTATGAGCACCAATCCCATATAAGCGGTCTGAAACTTAACCTCATCCTCCTCGATGTTTTGTATCTGAACGGGATAAATGCCGTAACTCTTCGCGAGCTTCTGATTTTCATTTTTTTCGTCTCCGTTTTCACCGGCAATTTCATAGAACTCGAAATTAAAATATCTGTTCCCCTCCAATGAATACTCTTCCAAAAGGTCGTGGAGGTATCTTTCGATTCCGTTGTAGGGGGCGGGAAGTTTTTTCGTGAAAAATGCTTTTACCGTAAGGGGTTCGGAAAGCGAAGATACGGCTTCACAACTTGCCGCGGAAAGCGAATAAACTTTGTTTGAAGTCAAGTCAGAGCGAAAATAGAGGGTAATTCCCGCAATATTGACTAAGGCCACAACGATGACATATACAAGAAACTTGTAATATTTTCCACTCTTCGAATGTTTTTCCATAACCATATTTTATTTCTTCGCTTCCATAACCAGATTCGTTCCGTAAAGCATTAAAAAGCAAACACTGATGAAATACAGGATATCCCTTGAGTCAATAATCCCCCTTGAAATATTCTGAAAATGAAAATCAGCGCCTAAAAACTGAAACACTCCCAGCGCTCCCGCCGGCAGGAAAAAAAGCATTTTGTCTATAAGCGTCAAAAAGAAACATATTGTCATTCCCGTAATGAACGCGATTATCTGATTTCTCGTCAATGATGAAGCAAAAATTCCCACTGATGAAAATGCAGCGGCAAGAAAAAACGCGCCCATATAACCACCTATTACCGGACCCCAGTCAAGGTCGCCGAGGATGGAAATAAAAATACCGTATGATACAGTAGGTAAAAGCATTATAATTATAAATGCCTCAGCGGCGAGAAACTTACCTATTACCACATCCCGGGAAGATAAAGGCATTGTAAGAAGAAGCTCATAAGAACCTGTGTTAAATTCTTCGGAAAACAGTTTCATCGTAACCGCGGGAATGATGAAGGAAAACATCAGGGGAAGAAGCGAAAAAAAGCTCCTGAGTTCTGCCTGATTGTAGATAAAGAATGTGGAAAAGAAAAACCATCCCGTAAGCACTAGAAAAATCGTTATTACAATATAGGCAATAGGAGAGACAAAATACGCTTTCAATTCTTTTTTAAATACCTGAAAAAAACCGTTCATCTTATTTCTCCGCGGTAAGTTCCCTGAAGATTGTTTCAAGGGTACGCGTCTGCCTGTAAAATTCCACAAGCACCCAGTCTTTGCCCTTTACAATACCGTAAATCTGCCCCCTTATGTCACCCTCATTTTTGTAAAGAATCTGCATATTGAGAATCCCTTTTTCTTCGCTTCTCAATACAACATTCTCTACATCATCGAGAGCCTTGAAGGATTTTTCCGCATCGGCAAAAGCGCAGTTTTGCAGGGATATATTTATTGTTGCCTCCTTGCCGCTCTGCTTCTTGATTTCATCGGTAGCGCCGTCTGCAACGATTTTGCCTTTGTTAATAATCACTATTCTGCCGCAAGTCGCCTCGGCCTCGCTAAGGATGTGCGTTGAAAGAATTACTGTCTTCTCTTTCCCAATTTCCCTTATAATATCCCTTATTTCTATAATCTGATTGGGGTCGAGTCCCGAAGTGGGCTCATCAAGGACAAGTATTTCAGGGTCATTCATCATCGCGTGAGCAAGTCCCACTCTCTGTTTATACCCTTTGGAAAGTTCATTAACAGGTTTATGCATTACATCGCTGATACCGCAAAGGCGTCCCAGTTGCCTTATGCGCGCGTCCTTTTGAGCGGATTTCATCTCACGCACCGCGGCAACGAAATTGAGATAGTCGAAGACAAGCATATCATGGTAGATAGGCGCCGCTTCGGGAAGATAGCCAATGAGTTTTTTTATCTCAAGGGAGTTGTCATAGATACTCAATCCTTTTATATTTACATTTCCCGAAGTCGGTTTGATAAAGGAGGTAAGTATCCTCAAAGTGGTGGTTTTTCCCGCGCCGTTTGGACCGAGAAGCCCTAAAACTTCACCCTTTTTGATTTTAAAGCTTACCTTGTCAAGGGCAAGAAAACTTCCGTAATATTTGCTGATAGATTCAATATTTATCATTACTCAAAACTAAAAAACGATACAAAAATTCAGTTTAAACAAGAAAATGCCAATATTAGTAACTTCATTGACAACAACCTTCGTAACATCGCTTATCAGGTTAACAAAGGAAAAATACAGGCATTTTTTTTGCCACTCATAACATACTATATAAAACGCAAGTATTCTAAGACACGAATATTTTATTTTCAAACTGAAAATAAAGAAAAATTATGATCTTAAAAGCTTATTTGCGATAACAAGGCGCTGAATCTGGTTTGTACCTTCGTAAATCTGCGTAATCTTGGCATCTCTCATCATTTTTTCAACGGGATAATCTCTCATATAACCGTAACCTCCGAGTATCTGCACGGCATCAACAGTAACTTTCATTGCCACATCGGACGCAAGAAGTTTGCACATTGCCGCTTCCTTGCCGATATCTTTCGCGCCTGAATCTACATATTTTGCCACATTATATAAAAGAGACCTTGCCGCTTCAATCTGTGTAGCCATATCGGCAAGCATAATCTGAATTGTCTGGTTTGCGGATATGGACTTTCCAAACTGCTCTCTGACTTTTGAATATTCGAGTGCCTCTTCAAAGGCGCCCTGCGCAATTCCAAGCGCCTGTGCCGCAACGCCGGGTCTTGCCCTGTCAAGCGTCTTCATTGTGATGAGAAAACCCGCGCCCTCTTTGCTGATGAGGTTTTCCGCGGGAATTTCACAGTCTTCGAAAATCAGTTCCGCTGTGGACGATGCCCGGATTCCCATTTTCTCCGCTTTTTTCCCGAATGAAAAACCGGGATTCCCCTTTTCAAGGACAAATGCAGATAGTCCGCGCGCGCCTTTACCCTTGTTTGTAGAAGCAATGATAGTGTATATTTCCGCCTCACCACCGTTTGTTATCCACTGTTTTGTCCCGTTTAAAACGTATTTGTCGCCTTTCTTTACTGCGCGAGTCCTTACATTGCCTGCGTCAGAACCTGCTTCAGCTTCTGTCAGAGCAAATGCGGCAAGACATTCCCCTGATGCAACTCTTGGAAGATATTTCTTCTTCTGTTCCTCGCTTCCAAAGAGAATGAGCGGATACGTACCAAGCCCGTTTGCACCGTAAGATATTGAAATCCCCGCACAGACCCTTGAAAGTTCTTCCATTACGAGAGACATTTCAAATGTTCCCATTCCCGCGCCGCCATAGGCTTCCCCTATGTAAAGTCCGCTCAGGTCTGCATCTGCAATGGCTTTCATAATCTCGTGAGGAAATTCCTCTGTTTCATCGAGTTTCGCGCGTATCGGTTTTATCTTCTCCTCGGCAATTTTGCGTGCGAGGTCCTTTAACATTTTTTGCTCTTCAGTTAACTGATACATCCACTGCCTCCTTAATTAAATTCAGGGAAATCAAAAAAGAAAAGTTTTTACAAAATGAAAAAGCAAAATTTATTTTAGGAATGTCTTAATGTCAAGGAATTT
>CAZJVM010000107.1:0-6511 GCA_964549305.1 uncultured bacterium | reverse complement strand
GTTCTTTTGCTCTTTTCTTAAAAGCATCGAGATCCTCCGCATCTTCTGCCATAGACAATTTAACGGCATTGTTCACCAGTTCTGACATTGATTTTGAAGTTTCCGCAGATTTAAGTTTAAGTGCCTTGTAAAGCATAGGATCCAAGTAAAAAGTGGCTCTTTTTGAAAATGCGCTCATAAGTCAACCCTCCTTTCTTTAACGCTATAACATTATAACGTTATAATGATAAAATGTCAAAAAAGAAACAAAGGCAAAATATGGTCTGATTACAAAGAGGATAGGCTTATTCTTTTTTTTCCAGATCCTTCTTCCTTCCAACAATGTAGGCATCTATAATGCCGATAACCCAGCACAAAATCATTAGTAGAAGACTGTATTTCAATATCTGATTATCGGAATTGCGTACTGCCCGATTCGCGGCATCTGTAACTGTTGTAATATCAATCATCCCACCGTCGGCTGAAATCTTATCGAGAATGGAAAGAGCAATACTGACAGCCTTTATTATAAATGCAACACACCCCGCAAGAGTTGCAATAACCAGCACAATGCCTCTCACATAGCATTTGACTATTATCTGTCCCAATCCCGGAAATCCTAACCCTGACAGGATTACTGCTTTAGTTGAGTTTTTCATACCAAACGTATATTAATATATTTTTCCGAAAAACACACTGTTTGACAATAAACCTCTAAACAAATATCATCTCACTCTATGGATATCTACTCAGTCTCACAAATAACCCGTTTCATAAAAAATCGCCTTGAAGCGGAGTTTCCTGACGTTTGGGTGGAAGGCGAAATTTCCAATTTGCGCACCCCTGTCTCAGGGCATATTTATTTCACCTTAAAGGATGACTCGGCACAGATTCAGGTAGTGATGTTTCGCTCGCGGGCAAACACTATCAAATTTGACCTTGAAGACGGACTTAAAGTATTGGTACGCGGTAAAGTTACCGTTTATGAACCAAGAGGAAATTATCAGATTATCGGGCAAAAAATTGAACCGCGCGGACTCGGAGCGCTTCAGCTTGCCTTCGAAAAACTGAAACAGAAGCTTTCCGAAGAAGGGCTTTTCGATAAAGAAAAGAAAAAACCGATCCCGGAACTTCCTCAAAAAATAGGAATAGTAACCTCTCCCACAGGAGCGGCAATCAGGGACATCCTCAACATACTTGACCGGCGCTTCAGCGGCATAAATATTCTCATAGCGCCCTCAAGGGTGCAGGGCGAAGAAGCGGCAGCCGAAATAGCGGAAGGTATAGAGAATCTCAACAAATATAGTGACATCGATCTCATTATTGTTACACGCGGCGGCGGTTCTCTCGAAGACCTTTGGCCTTTTAACGAAGAAATCGTTGCAAGAGCGATTTACCGTTCAAAAATCCCTGTAATTTCAGCCGTCGGTCACGAAATTGACTTTACAATATCAGATTTTGTTGCGGACTTGCGCGCACCAACTCCCTCTGCGGCCGCAGAGATAGCTGTCCCGACAATGGAAGAGTTAAAACAAAAAACGGGAAATGCCGCAAAGCTTTTAATAAGAGCGTTTATGTCGGTTTTCGCCGAGCTAAAAAAATCCGCTGAAATTCTTTCCTCAACACTCAAAATTTTATCGCCAATGGAAAGAGTGAGAAACTTTCAGCAGAGAATCGATGAAGTTCTGAACAGAATAGAATCAGTCATTAAAGACAGTATTTCAAAAAAAAGAATTTTATTAAGGGAAAAACATATCAACCTTTTGAAATTCCACCCTCATAAACTTCTTGCAGAGAGAAAAGACAAAATTACCGTTCTCACGGCCAAGATGACCCGAATAATGGAAATCAAACTTCTCAAAGCATCATCCAAACGAAAAGAGGTTGAAGGCAAACTTCGTTTGCTTTCCCCCTATGGGCAAATCGAAAGAGGATATATAATAGCAAGAAAATTGCCCGATATGTCGCTTATAAAAGATGTATCAGATGTAAAACCGGGAAGTGGCATAAATCTCCTTGCAAAAGGAGGGGAAATTAATGCGACTGTTGAAGAAATAGTGAAAAATAAATAACTCTTTGAAGGAGTTTCAATATGAAAAAAATGAATTTTGAACAGGCCTTTAAAAAACTTGAAGAAATCGTAAGGAAACTTGAAGAGGGTAATATAACTCTTGAAGAATCGGTTAAGCTTTTTGAAGAAGGAATAAAATTGAATAAAGAGTGCAACGCAAAGCTCGATGAAGCTGAAAAAAAGATTGAAATACTTACCAAAGACTTTGAAGGAAATCTTTCCTCAAAACCTTTTGATGAAGATGAGGAAAGTGAAGAAGATGACCCTTTCTAAAAAATACCCTTTCATTCAATAATTCCAATCCCCCTTTAATAAATACCAAACCCAAACTTTCAAAAAAAAATTTTTTGAGTTAAAATACGCAAAAATATAATGAAGATTGATAAATATATAATTTCGCGCCGCAATATTGTTAACGTAGAACTTGACAAACTTCTTCCCAAGGCAACGACCTATCCTCAATCAATAAAAAAGTCTATGCGTTTCAGTATCTTTGCCGGAGGGAAAAGATTAAGGCCGATACTTTGTCTTTCAACCTGCGAATCCCTCGGGGAAAATTACAGACGCGCGCTCCCTTTTTCCTGCGCAATAGAAATGATTCACACATATTCCCTCATTCATGATGACCTTCCGGCGCTTGACAATGATGATTTTAGACGGGGAATGCCTACAAATCACAAGAAATTCGGAGAATCTACGGCAATACTCACAGGAGACGCACTCTTAACATATGCTTTTAAAATTATGACGGGAACGGATGCTGTAAAAAGGGTAGGCGCGGAAAACGCGGTGAAAATTTCAAACGATATAGCGGCAAACGCCGGTTTAGAAGGAATGATAGGGGGACAGGTTGCAGACATTGAATCTGAAAATAAGAAAATAAGCAAAGCACGTCTGCAATTCATACACCTCAATAAAACCGCGGCGCTAATAACCACTTCAATACGCGCAGGCGCCATTGCTGCGAATTGCCCTAAAAAAACCCTTGAAAAATTGGGAGAATTTGGAGAAAAGATAGGATTGGCTTTTCAGATTAAAGATGATATTCTTAATGTTGAAGGCAATAAAGCGTTAACGGGCAAAAGTGTGGGAAGCGATGCCGAAAGAGGTAAAGCGACATATCCCTCTTTATACGGATTGGAAAAATCGAAAAATATTGCAGAAAAACTAATTGAGGAGTCCACGTCCATTATAGATTCGGTTAAACTGAAATCTTCTCATCTTAAAGATATTGCAAGGCTCATTTTGTCCCGTAACAATTAGAACAGGTTGGCTATTTGAATAATAAAATGAACAGTATATTAGACAAAGTTAATTGTCCGGAAGACATAAGAAAACTTACTCCCGATGAACTGAATCTGCTTGCGGAAGATGTAAGGAATTTCATAATCAATGTAATCTCGCAAAGCGGAGGACACCTTGCTTCAAGTCTTGGCGCAGTAGAGTTGACAATTGCCCTTCACTGCGTTTTTAACACTCCTTCAGATAAAATCATCTGGGATGTGGGACATCAGACATATCCTCATAAAATTCTTACGGGCAGAAAGGATAAGTTTTACACATTGAGGACTTTGGGAGGGTTGAGCGGTTTTCCCCACCCCGAAGAGAGCGAATACGATCCCTATATCGCAGGACACGCAAGCACGGCAATTTCCATTGCTCTCGGAATACACGAAGCAATTGATAAGAAAAGAACAGATCAGAAAGTCGTTGCAGTCGTAGGCGATGGTTCACTTACAGGCGGACTTTCCTTTGAAGCGCTTAATCATGCAGGACAACTCAAGTCAAATTTTACAGTTGTTCTCAATGATAATAAGATGTCCATATCTCCCAATGTGGGAGCGCTTTCCGCTTATCTGTCAAAAATCACCACTGGCACTAAATATATGAAATTCAGGAAAGAGGTTGAACTTCTTCTAAAAGCGATACCCCGTATCGGTTCACATCTTGCAAAGAAGATAAAACAGGTGGAAGAAGCGCTGAAAAGTCTCATTGTGCCCGGTATTCTTTTTGAAGAGCTTGGATTTAAATATGTGGGACCTATAGACGGACATAATATACAACATCTAATTGAGATGCTCAAAAATGTAAAAGATATTGAAGGTCCGGTTCTAGTCCACGTAATAACGCAGAAGGGAAAAGGATACACTCACGCGGAAGATGACCCTTCAACATTTCACGGTGCATCTCCCTTTGATATTGAAAGCGGAGTTTTCAACGGGAAAGGACCTAAGAAGTCATATACTCAGGTCTTTGCGGACACACTGATTAAAATTGCCGAAAAGGACAAAAAAGTGATAGCTATCACCGCGGCAATGGCTGAAGGGACCGGATTATGCAGATTCAGGGAGCAATTTCCTGAAAGGTTTTACGATGTAGGCATTGCCGAACAACACGCGGTAACTTTTGCAGCAGGCCTTGCATCACAGGGAATGAAACCTGTAGTGGCAATCTACTCAACATTTCTGCAACGGGCATATGACCAGGTTATTCACGATGTCTGTACTTTGAAGATGCCCGTTATCTTTGCAATTGACAGGGCAGGCATAGTAGGGGCGGACGGAGTTACCCATCAGGGGAGTTTCGATATTTCCTTCCTGAGAATCGTGCCCAATATTACAATAATGGCTCCGAAGGATGAAAATGACCTTCAGCATATGCTTTATACGGCTTTTACCATAAACGGACCTGTTGCAATCAGATACCCGAGAGGAATCTGTGAAGGCGTCGCTATGGATGAAGAATTGAAGCTTCTGCCCGTGGGAAAATCCGAACTGCTCACCGATGGCAAAAATGTACTCATTATAGCTTGCGGAAATATGGTACACCCCGCCCTTTGCGCATCGGAAACATTGAAAAAAGAAGGAATTAAAACTTCGGTGTTAAATATCCGATTCGTCAAACCCCTGGACGAAGAAGCAATCTTGAAGCTCGCGGAAAAAATAAATAACATTGTAGTAGTTGAGGAAAATGTAAAATCCTCGGGACTTGGAAGCGCCATATTGGAATTGTTTTACGAAAAAGGTTTGGAAAAGCTGAATATAAAATGTATCGGCATCGACGATGAATTTGTACCCCATGGTACTCAGAAAGAACTTCGTGAAAAATACGGTTTGTCAGCCAATGGAATAGCGGAAGAAGTTAAAAAATTTCTCAGTCAAAACACTCTCTATCACAAATTCGTAAAAAGAAAAAAAGCTTAAAGGAGTCAATATAAATGGCAAAATCAAAAGTTGCAGTATTGAGGACAAAACCAGAATCCGTCGTGGAAGATTACGGAAAACTTCTCGAAATGGCCGATTTTGAAAATTTTTTCAACAAGGAAAAACCCGTAATATTGAAGGAAAATATATCCTGGCATTTTCCTTTCCCCGGCGCAAATACCACACCCTGGCAGCTTGAGGGCTCAGTTAAAAAACTCAATGAGAAAGGTTATGATGCCCTCGTTGCAGTCTCCAATGAAACAGTGGTTACAAATGCTTTTAAAGGCGAAAAGCTCAATAAATTTACCCCTGTTTTTGAAAAATACAATATCCCGGTAAAATATAATTTTCTTCCACAGGATATGAAGTGGGTAAAATATGAGCCGAAAGCGAAGATGCAGGTACTGCACAAAATATTTCCCAATGGCATACATCTTCCCGATTTCTTCTTTGACAAAAATATACTGCACCTTCCAACTGTAAAAACCCACATATACACAACGACAACGGGTTCTATGAAAAACGCCTTTGGCGGTCTTTTAAATACAAGGCGCCATTACACCCACAGCGATATTCACAGGACGTTAGTTGACCTTCTGCATATTCAAAAGGAAATACATTCGGGACTTTTTGCAGTAATGGACGGCACAACTTGCGGCAACGGTCCCGGACCGCGCACAATGTATCCCGTTGAAAAAGACCTTATTCTTGCAAGCGGAGACTGTGTCGCGCTCGATGCCGTGGCAAGCAAGATGATGGGATTTGACCCGATGAAACTCGATTACATCAGAGTCGCCCACGAAGAAGGACTTGGGACGGGAAGAATAGAGGAAATCGATATTGTCGGTGAAGATATTTCAGGACTGAATTTCGGATTCAGCGTCGGCGACAATATGGCAAGCAGAGTCGGCGATGCTCTCTGGTTCAGTCCCCTGAAGATATTTCAAAAACTCTTTTTTCACACACCTCTTGTTTACCTTTTTGTTTTCGGATCATTTTTCTACCACGACTACATGTGGTATCCAACATTCGGGAAGCAAAGAGTAAACAAATGGCTTAGAGAAAGTAAATGGGGAAAATTGTTTCAGGAATATTGATTTTTTTGTATCAGAAGAGGTTTTATCATTGTAGGGGAAAGTAATTAAGCCAGAGGGATACAACTTTTTAATTCCACCTGTCCATAAAAGGGGTTATATCTTCTCCGTCCCCCCAAACCTTGTCAAATATTTTGCATTAAGGCTTTCAACGGAAATCAAAA
>CAZJVM010000106.1:0-6801 GCA_964549305.1 uncultured bacterium | reverse complement strand
TATTGACATCGATATGCAGATTTGTCATATTAGCCATCGCTAATAATTGTCAGGCAAAATACAATGAAACTGAATGTAAAGTCAAAGATATGGATTGAGATTGACGGTAAGGCTTTTTTCGGAGAAGGACGTAAAAAGCTTCTTGAAGAGATAGACAAAACCGGTTCGATTTCCGCATCTGCGACAAACCTTGGAATCACATACCGCAGAGCGTGGTCATATATAAAATCAATGGAAGAGAGAAGCGGAGTGAGGTTTGTTAATAAGACGAAGGGAGGTGCAGGGTTTGGCGGTACTACGCTGACCAATGCGGGAAGAAAACTCATAAAATACTATGACACACTTTCAGAAGGCATAAGAGACGATGTTGACAAAAAATTCAAAAAGTTCAGATTTTCCAAATGATTGCGAAAAATGAAAAATGATACGCCATTCTTCAAATTATAAAAATGGAGAAGCTATCAAACTATTTATCTTCTTATTTGTATGGATTGTCTCTTTGTCATCCTTTTTTTTTGCTACTGCCCGCGCGGAAGAAAATAGCATAGAAGTTTTCTGCGGTTCTGCAACAAAACCCGCAATGGAAGAAATTATTCCGGAATTTACAAAGCTAACGCACATTAACGTAAATCTTCACATCGGAAGTTCAGGCACAATGCTCTCTCAAATTGAAATCTCAAAACGGGGAGATATCTATATTCCGGGGTCGCCTGACTTTATGCTAAAAGCTGTCAGAAAAGGTATAGTGGAAGAGAATGACTATAAAAAAATTGCCTGGCTTATTCCCGCAATAGCAGTGCCTTTTAAAAATTCTGCAAAGATAGGAAAACTATCCGACCTCGCAAAACCGGGTTTAAAAATTCTCATCGCAAATCCGGAATCTGTCTGCCTCGGAGTTTATGCTATCGAACTTTTAAAAAAGAACGGCCTCTATGAAAAAGTAAAACCAAACATAATTACCTATTCTGAAAGTTGCGCCAAGACCGCCTCGCTTGTTGCAATGAATACCGTTGATGCCGCAATAGGATGGTCGGTCTTTGAAAAATGGAATAAAGACAGAATAAAAATCATACCTCTGGGAAAAGAGGAAATTCCGAGAATCGCTTTCATTCCCGCGGCAATAACAAAATTCAGCGCCAATAAAGGGCTTTCCGGACAATTCATTGAGTTTTTGAAAGAAGATTTTTCTAAAATCGTTTTTCATAAATGGGGATTCTATTCATCTCTTGACAATGCGCGCAAAGACGCGCCTTTTGCTGATTCAGGCGGGGAATATAAGCCGGGAGTTTATTGAGTATAAAATTATATGAAATATTCAAGCGACAGATTATTCAGGATTTCGGCATTGAGTATTCTCTTTGCCCTCTTCTTTTATTTTATAGCAATCCTTTTTTCAGGAATAACAGTTCTAAAGTTTTCAAGATTTATCACTCTTCTGCTTTCTGCCAAGGTACTCTATGCCGTGAAACTTAGTGTTGTTACGGCAACCATTTCAACGCTTATATCAATTGTTATCGCAATTCCTTCCGCCTATGCACTTTCAAGGTTTAAGGTACCCTTCAAGGGGGTAATAGACGTCATCCTCGATGTACCGATTATAGTTTCCCCTATTGCGCTTGGAGCAATACTTTTAATCTTCTTCAATACTTCGGCGGGAAAATTTATCGAAAGATTCACGTTCCCTTTTGTTTTTAGTATTCCCGGAATAGTGCTTGCGCAATTTACCGTCATATGCGCCCTTGCTGTGCGCCTTTTAAAATCAACTTTTGACGATATTGACGAAAGATACGAAAATGTTAGCCGGACGCTGGGTTTAAGCGGTACGGAATCTTTTTTTAAGGTGGTTATTCCCCTTGCAAAACGGGGATTGATTGCTTCGGCGATTTTAACGTGGGCAAGGGCGGTGGGAGAATTCGGAGCAACGGTAACTCTTGCAGGAGCAATGCCTATGAAAACTGAAACGCTCCCTGTTGCAATATTCCTGAGTTTTGCCAACGCGGATATCGAAAGGGCAATGGCAGTGGTTTTCATCCTTCTTTCAATAGCGCTTCTGATGCTCCTTGCCATAAGAAAAATTACCGGTGAACGAATCCTATGGTAAAGCTTGAAAATATATCGTGCAAAACGGGAAACTTCGTTCTATCCAATATAACACTCAGTGCCGACAATGGGGAATATTTTACGATACTCGGACCCACGGGTTCCGGGAAAACCATACTTCTCGAATGCGTCGCCGGGATAAGAAATATTTCAAAGGGGAATATTCTATACAAAAACAAAAATATCGTGAACCTTCCTCCCGAGAAAAGAAAATTCGGATATGTCCCGCAGGATTACGTGCTTTTCCCCTTCCTGAATGTACGCGAAAACATCCTTTTCGGTTTAAGCGATGAAAATGGCAATCGGAGACAGGACCTTAATTGGCTTGCCGGAATATTCAGAATAGAAAACCTTCTTGAAAGAATGCCCGATGACCTCAGTGGAGGTGAAAAACAGAGGGTTGCAATAGTGAGGGCGCTAATCAGAAAACCGGATGTCCTTTTAATGGATGAACCCTATTCGTCAATCGATGAAAGTTTGAGAAAAAAGCTTTGGCTTGAGATGAAGACTATTCATAACGATTTTGGAACTACCGTTATTCATATTACGCACGACCTGGAGGAAGCATACACGCTGAGCAGTAAAATTGCCGTACTTATAAAGGGAAAAATCGAGCAGGAATCGCCAAGAGATGAAGTTTTTTACAATCCGCGGAACAGGACTGTGGCAACCTTTATGGGATTCCGGAATATCTTTACCGGAAGGGTCGAGACAATTGATACCGAAAAAAAGAAAATGACAATAGATTTAAAAAACTACCGTATAATAACCCCATCAATCAACGGGATAAAATGCGGGGACAATGTGGAATTCTGCGTTCTTCCTCAGGAAATAAAGATATTAAGAAGAGACAGAGAGGTTAGGGATTCTCTGAAAGATAATGTTTTTGAAGGCAAAATCGTAAATGTAGTTCCTCACGGAATAAGCCATACGATATATTTTAAAATAAAGGGAAAATTCGAAAGTCCTGAAAAATATGATTTTGAGATAAACCTTCCTTACTTCAATTTTGTGCGGTTGAATCTTTCAGTGGGAAGCATAGTAAACGTTGCCATCAGAAAAAATGCGATAAAGGTATTTCCTGCGGTAACAAATTGATTTGCCGCCATTATTTCTTCTCTGCGCCAAAGACGGCATAATTCATTTTCTTCCGGAATACTTTCACGTTCCTGAAACCTGTTTCATTCAACCAGTGAAGATGTTTCGAAAGAGGCGCGGGAAAATCATTATCAAGATGACGATTCATCCACACATCAATCTCCTTTTCGCTTTGAAGATTTTTCCGCAGAAAACTTCTCAGATTGTCCCTGTAGAGTTTATTTTCCTCTTCGTTTTCTCCCGCAATAACATCTCCATTAACGAAAAAACCGCCCTCTTCCAATGAATCGAATATTTTTTCGTAGCAGTGTTTTTTTTGACGGTCATCTTTTAGATGATGAAGCGTAAGGCAGGAGTAGATGCAATCGTATTTGCCGCGCAAATTCAAATCTTCAATTTTCTGAATCAGGAAAGACAGTGGAGGGGTGTGATTGGAAAATTTTTTCTTTGCGACCTTTATCATTTCATCGGATATGTCCAATCCGGTTACCGAAGCATACTTATATTTTTTAATGAATCTTGAAGTGACTTGCCCTGTGCCGATTCCAATATCAAGGACATTTATTCTTTCTTCCCCATCAAAGGGTATCGCGGTGATTAATTCTTCAATTAGGAAATTATAATAGGGAATAACCTTCACGATAAAAGAATCGTATTCAGGCGCGTCGTTATCAAATCTGAATGATGATTTTCCCTTCTTCTCAACAGTCATTTTATTTACATCATATTGTTTAGTCTTTGCAGGTCTTCACGAAATCTGTCGGAATCAATAAAAAGGGAATCAAAAAATTTAAGAAAATCCTCTCTTTTATCTTCCATAACAGATGAAACCGACAAGAAAATGCTCTGTGCCTCTCTTCTCTTCTTCAAAAGTCCCGCATTCAGAAGAATGAGAATATGTTTTGATACGGCATACTGAGGAATCTTTAATGCTAAGGAAATAGTTTTCCCGTTTAATTCTCTTCGCGTTAAAAGAAGAAGGTTGAAAATTCGCAACCTTGTTTCATCTGAAAGCGCTTTAAAAATATTTATTGAGTTTTTCATATCAGGACAAACTGAATTAAAACACCGACAATAAAATGTATTTTAACAGCATCAAAGGTATCAGCTAATAATTCATATCGCAAGCAAGATTGTCTGCTTTAAGAGAGAGGAATATATATTAACAAATCAGACACATTATGTGTCACTTTTTTGAACGCTACTCTCATTACGGTGACAACTATCCTTACTTCTTCAAGGATACGAACAACAACGGGACGGCTGACGACGATGAAGTGAGTTACGGCAACAAATACTCGGACTGGGATGGCAAGCTGATGAAGGCAGCGCAAAACTATCAGATGTCAATCAAGGAACCGGGCAACTGGGCGCATAACACAAAATATATGGTTCAGCTAATCATAGATTCCATTGAGGATTTGGGCGGCAATGTAAGCACTTACAACCGGCCGTAGCAGTTCCGCTTATTTCCTTCTCTCATAGGAGGGTACCCGAATTGTCGGGTACCCTTTTTTTTCTCCTCACATTGACTCTCTTTTTTCTGCCTGATATAGATTTTTTGGTGTATAAACTCTTCCGTAACAAGTTTAAAATTTCTACTTTCATATGAATTACGACATTTCAAAAAAGCTCTTCAGTCGGGCAGGCAATTGCATACCGGGAGGTGTAAACAGTCCGGTGCGCGCGTGGAGTGGTGTGGGAGGAAACCCCCTTTTCATTCAAAGGGGCGAAGGTCCCTATATCTATGATGCCGACGGCAATCGTTACATAGACTATCTGTCCTCCTGGGGTCCCCTTATCTTAGGTCATGCGCGAAGCGAAGTAGTGAATGCCGCGCAATCGGCTATTAAAAAGGGAACAAGCTACGGCGCCCCTTCTGAAAACGAGCTCGAGCTTTGTGAGATGCTCGTAAAATTCGTGCCTTCGGTGGAAAAAATTCGCCTCGTGAATTCCGGCACTGAAGCGGTTATGAGCGCCATACGCCTTGCAAGGGCATTTACAGGAAGGCAAAAAATAATTAAATTTGAAGGTTGTTATCACGGGCATTGGGACCCACTTCTGGTTAAGGCAGGATCTGGGCTTGCAACGCAGAAAATAAGTTCGTCTGCCGGAGTACCCTGGGAGATAGTAAAGGATACCATTGTTCTGCCCTATAATTCACCCTCTGCCACAGAAGAAGCCTTCGGGAAATACGGTTCTCAAATTGCCTGTGTAATAGTTGAACCTGTTGCCGGTAATATGGGGACAGTCCCTCCCCTTGCAGGTTTTCTCGAACATCTCAGAGAGAATACGGAAAAAAATGAATCACTTCTTATCTTCGATGAGGTAATAACGGGGTTTCGTCTCGGACTGTCGGGCGCGCAGGGATTATTCGGAATCACACCCGACATATCCGTTTTCGGAAAGGTTATAGGAGGAGGGTTACCCGTAGGCGCGTATGGCGGAAGGAAGGAAATTATGGACCTCATCTCCCCTTCGGGGAATGTATATCAGGCGGGGACTCTCTCGGGAAATCCCGTTGCCTGCGCCTGCGGAGTTGCCGCGCTGAAAATACTCAGCGGTGATAATGTTTACCGAATCCTCGAAAAGAGGACTGAAAAGCTTTCACGCTCCATTGAAAAAATGGCAAATAAGTATGAGATTAACATCGTTGTAAACAGAATCGCGTCAATGTTTTCCATTTTTTTTACAGAAGAAAAGAAAATCGAAAATTACTCCGCAGTGAGAAGATGCAATGAAAATATTTTTATCAAATTTTTTAGTTTAGCTCTTTCACAGGGATTATATATTCCCCCATCTCTTTTTGAAACGAGTTTCGTTTCCCTCGCCCACGATGATAGTGTCATTGAAGAATCCCTAACAGCATTCGAAAATGTTTTTAAAAGGTTGAAAAATTGACAAAACCTAAAAGATATTACCCTGTTGCACTTGATGTAAGCGGAAAACTATGCGTTGTAGTCGGCGGGGGAAAGGTTGCCCTAAGAAAGGTCAAACATCTTCTTGAATCCGATGCCGTTGTCAGAGTTATAGGAGAAAAAATTATCGAAGAGTTCGAAAAATATGAATCCTTTAACAACTTTTCCGCATCAAGACGGGAGTTTAAAAAATCGGATTTAAATGAGGCGTTTCTCGCTGTTGCCGCGACAGATGATAAAAATGTGAATAAAAGAATCGGTCAAATCGCAAAGGAGAGAGGCATACTGGTAAATGTCGTTGACTGCGCAGAGAATTGCGATTTCATTCTTCCCTCTGTAATGAGAAGAGGCAATCTTACCGTTGCCGTTTCAACTGACGGTAATATGCCTTCTTTATCCAGAGTAGTGAGAGAAACAATCGAAACCGAAATCGGGAAGGAATATGAAGACTATTCAATAATCCTTTCCTGCCTGAGAAAAGATATCTACGCCGATAAAAGCATCAGTGCGGGAAAACGGCAAATAATCATTGAAAACCTTTGCGACGGGAAACTTCTTGAATTGATAAAGAAGAAAAGCGCCCCTTGTGAGATTGACGATTTCATTGAAAAAGTTTGCGGAAAGAAAGTTACACGAAAAAAATGAAAAAAATCAGAATCGGTACGAGGAAAAGCAGACTTGCCCT
>CAZJVM010000105.1:0-6806 GCA_964549305.1 uncultured bacterium | reverse complement strand
AGAAGGATCAAAATGTTCCCGTTAGCACTGCGAACAAGATATACAACCTCCTTTTGGACAAGCAAAAGAATGAACAAATAACATATCAAAATATTCCTGAGACACTGCATCTTATGCTATAATACCAAAAAAATATTTCCCTGTTCTGTTTAGTGTAATTGCTCAGCAACTATTTAAAAAAATAAAAAATGAAGACAGCATATTTGGTATCAGGTCTTGTCAGAGACATAGAATTCTGCGGAGAAAATCAGGTTCAAAATCTTGTTGTCCCCCTTAATGCGGACGTATTTGTCTGCACCAGCGACTTTACCAATGTGAAGATAGTTGACGAAGAAGGTTATCCCAAAGAATTCCTGATGACCAAACTCGAAAAGGATGAAGTGAGAAATTTGTGTTCCAAAGTTTACGGCGCGAGTTTAAAGGGCATAAGAGTTGAGGAAGACTATGACTACTTAACCGGCGAGGGAAAGGATAAAAGGGTGCCGTGGTTTGATTCATGGAGACAGCTTAAAAGCGCTCTGGAAGCAATGGAAAAATATGAAAAAGAATCGGGAATTAAATATTCCCATATCGCGCAGGGGAGAAGCGACCTCCTCGTATATGCCCCGATTACTCCGGATTTGGTTTCAAGACTTGGTGACGCCATATTGGTGCCAATTCGTCATCACCACGATACTGAGCTTTTAAAGAAAGTGGAATCAGACCAGTTGGCAGCAGGCAAAAGAGAGTTAATGGAAGTTTACTGCAGATATATTAATTTCTATCAGATTTTCGAAGAAGAGACTCTGGATATTTTACAAAACAATAAGGACAAACCGGAAACATTCATCTGTGAATACCGCCTGAAGCAATATCTCGATATTCATATGATAAAAGTTTTTCCGGAAAAATTTCACGCCTATCCGTTGAGTTGGCTTAAACCTTTTTACAAGGATAAAAATCTTTTTAATTCGAATATTCACATAAAAGCTATGCCCGATGATTTAAAGAAAAAACTCTGTAATTATCTTTCTGGAGATAATTGATAAGATGGTAAATGACTCTAAAATCACTTTTTTCTGCGCGTTAAAATATCAGGATATCAAAGATAGCAATTATTATTATCTTTTCAGAAATCTTTTATTACATTCTATCGAACAAAATTTTAAACTTGATGATATTGCCGAATTCATCGTTGCCTGTCCGGAAAATGAACTTTCTGCCATAGAGGACCTTTTTTCCCATTCTTCAATTCCGCACAGAGTTTTGGATGAGAATGAAGTATGTCCGGAGTTTAAAACAATACCCTTTGACGGGTATAAAAAACAGATGGCTTTAAAACTTGCCATTTCCGGTTTTGTGAATACTGACTATTACCTGATTGTCGATCCTGATGTTATTCTCTATCGTAAAAGCTCGTTTGAAGATTTAATAATTGACGGGAAACCTCGCTTGGGAATCAATAACGACATTCATTTTTACCACAAATTATGGCTTGAAAATGCCATTGACGCATTTTGCGGGAATAACGGAAATAACGGCAACAAAAATAAAATCGGAAAAATATTTATGGGAATTACACCGCAAATATTTATAACGGAGATTGCAAAAAAGTCCATTGGCGAGTTGAAACAAATTTATAAGAGCGATTCGTTTATTTCCGCGCTGATTAAACTCGAGGGGGCATTTAAAGAACGCAATAAAAAATCTTTAAAAAAGAGTGAAGAAATTCAGGAGCAAATAAATATGGTCTATGAAAAATCAGCAGAGGCCTCAAAATGCGGAGATGCAGTTAATGCGGCAAAGTTAACGAATATGGCAATAATTATTCAATCCCGGTTTAGTATTATACTGCTTAAATTTTACCACGCATGGACAGAGTACACCCTTTATTGGTCATATGTCCTTCAAAATGGACTTAAAGATTTGTATGATAGGGATTTCAGTCTTTACGGGAATATCTATTCAGGTAAAAAATTGGCGCTTTACACTACGGAAAAGATACCTGAAGTGAACGGAGTTGAACTTGAAAAAGATATTTTAACAGGGAATATTTTGCGGCAGGAAGAACCCTTTATAGTCATTCAGTCAACTGCGGGGCATAATATCGCTGACCTCGAAGCAATTCTCAGGAAATATGAGGTTATTTCGGAATAACTTCATATTTGCAATATAGTTTCGGTTTTTACCTTTTTGTGAACAAGTCTTTAAACAGGACTAAATAAGTCCTGAATAAGTTGTGGACATTTCATTTTTTTATGCTATAAATCTTAATTAATTTGAAGTTATTTTCGTTTCAACAAAAGTTGATATTTACATTGTTAAAGGAGGATTTTCAATGGATTTGCCGGAATATATTACCGTTGAAGAAGTGCAGAGAGTCTGCAGAGAACTTGGAATCAGAGATTGGACTGCGCTGACTGCGCCTCAGGTTTTGCCTGAAGAGGCAAAGATTATTCTGAAGGATGTAAATGTCGAGGGAATGAATATAGACCTCGATGAATTCAAAACAGGGCTTGAAGTCGAACTTGAGCACGGGATTACTTTCAACGATGCCAATGTTACGAATAATCATCCCATTCTCACGGGAAAAATAGTTATTGCCCATCTGAAGGAAACTTTGGACTATTACAAGCGCCTCGATGTGGCGGAGATTGAAGGCGACCTTCTCAAGGCGATAGTATCCAAAAATTCCGAAAAGGCGATTTCCTATTATCAGAAACTTATCAGAGCGAAACTTGCTCTTGCTCAGATTGAGGCAAAAGAAGTTTAACCGGTTTCAATTAGATATTTTAAGCGGCAGACGCGGAAAAGAGCGGACTGCCGCTTTTTTTTGCTTTAAAACAGATAAGTTGTTATAAAATAAATTAAATAAGCTCAAAGGAAGAATAGTATCTGATGGTTAACGGATATGAAGTCATTAAAGCTGAAGCGCTTGAATTGAAACCTGTCTCTGAATCTGCCTTCCTTCTTTTTAAAAACAATTTCAACAGTATAGAATCATTCATAAAGGAAAAAAACAGCCTCGATAAAAACTTTTCCCGGGATGTTGCCGGAAACGGGAAACAGGCGTTCATATCAGACATAAATAAAAGCTTCGGGAAACTGCTTTTATCTGTTTATGAATTGGGACTCCAATCCTGCCTCGCGGACGAAGGCATATGGTATTATTCCACGCTTTCTGCCAGAGGATTTGATGATAACTTCTTTTTCAAATTTCTTTTCAACTGGAATATGGCAATCCAGAGCGTGATTACTCCTCCTGAATCGCACGAACTTGTAAGTGTAACAGATTACTTTCAGAGAAACATTGCACATTTCAGGGATGCATCGCTGTCGGTTTTGGAAGAAGGCGATGAAAAGACCCGGAAGTTTCTTTCGTTTCTTCTCGATAAAAACAGAAAGGGCGCCGCTGATTATGCGATAGAGCTTTTAGGTGCGGGAGATACGGCACAATTTATCTTTTCACGCGTCCTTGCGGGGGCAATGAGAAACTCCGGAATGCTTTGGCAGAGAAATAAAATCGAAGTGAGCGATGTGCATGTTGCAACGGACATATGCCACTATGTAATGTACAGAATCGTTGACAGTTTCGATGAGCGTAAAAAACTTCCATACAGCATCGCGGTTTTCTGCGTACCGGGCGAAGAGCACGAAATCGGTGCCGAGCTTGTAGAGAACGCTCTCGAACTGGAGGGATGGAATATTGTCGATGTGGGTCACATATCGCCTGAGGACGATATGATTCACTCCCTTAAAAAGCAAACTCCCGATGTGATTCTACTTTCCGTCACCATGACTGCAAATCTTCCTTCGGCGGTAAAAATCACATCGAGAATCAGAAAGGAATTACCCGGCGTAAAGATAATAGCCGGGGGAAGCCCTTATTTTTCGCAGTCGGATATTTTCGGAGGTTTATTTGATGGCATTGCTCCCGATATAGAAGATGCCCACAACGCGGCGCTCAACGCGGCAGGTGAAAGATGAGAATAATTACCGCCTTTAAAATGCTCTTTTATGACCGTTCGACCACTGCCGGCTCTATACTCGGTGTTGTGGCAATAGTTTTTCTCGTGGGCCAGCAGATGGCGGTGCTTTTCGGGCTTTTTACCTATATGTCCGTACTCGTTGACCACGCGGGCGCGGATATATGGATTTGCAGCAGAAACGCGGAAAACATAAACACGACTGACTCCATTCCTGACTACTACCTTGACCGCATAACGGGCATATCGTCAATTAAATGGTCTGAACCACTCATATTCGGCGGGGGGTCTTTCAGAAGACCTGACGGCAAGTTTAACGGTGTGCAGGTTGTGGGGTTGAGACCTCCGAGAATGGCGGCAGGTCCCTGGAATTTTGCCAAAGGTTCGATGAACGACCTCTTTGAATATGATGCTGTATCATTAGAAAATAATGATCTGGATACTCTCGGCGAACCGGAATACGGAAAGTATTACGAGATAAACGGAGTGAAGGTTAAAATAAATGCGATAACAAAAAATATAAAGGGATTTGCCGGTTCGCTCGTTTTTACCAATATGGTAAAGGCAAAAGAGATTTTAAATTTTTCCCGTAACCGATACAGCGCCATTATGGTCAAACTTAAGAATGGTTACGATGTGGAAGGCGCTGTAGATGAAATTCAGAAAATTCTTCCCAATGCAAAGGTAATTTCCGCCTCTGAGCTTTCACGAAAAACCCGCACTTACTATATACGCAATACCGGTATGGGCGGAAGTTTCGGTTTTTCCACTCTTGTGGGCGCCCTGGTGGGAATTGTCATCATTATGCTTACAATGTACACCGGAGTGTTAAACAGGCAGAAGGATTTTGCCATATTGAGAGCGCTTGGCGCAAGAAAGTGGGATATTGCCGTCATAGTCTTGTGCCAGTCGCTTATCATTGGCGCAATGGGTCTGCTGATCGGATTTTTTCTTCTTTCATTTTTTCTCTCATCTACGATGAATTCGAAACTGCCCGTATATATGCCTTCGTGGCTTCCCTTTTACCACGCGTCATTTACTCTTCTGCTTTGTCTGTTTGGTTCGCTTCTTGCAATGAATAAAGCGGTTAAGGTTGATCCCGCGTCTGTATTCAGGTGATTTGAAAATGGAAATGGCAAAAACTGATATAAGGGCAAATGGAAATTCAGTGATAAATCTTCAGGGGATTATGCGCGATTTTTCAGACGGCAAGAGAACCAGGCGCGTTCTCGATAACATCAATCTTGACATACACACAGGCGATTTGACTATAATCGCCGGTCCTTCGGGAAGCGGGAAGACCACTCTGCTTTCTATTATGGGACTTATACTCAATCCTACAGACGGAAAGATATGTCTTGAAGGAAAGGAGATGGGAAAATTGTCCGACAGGAAGCGCGCAAAAATAAGGCGCCAAAACTATGGGTTCGTATTTCAGCAGGCAGAGTTGATTCCTTCTCTTACTCTTCTTGAAAATGTCCTCATTGCAAATGGTATCAACGGAAGCGCGATTAAAAAAGAGACAAGAGAAAAGGCAAAGTCGCTTCTAAGCGATTTCGGACTGGAAGATTATATCGAATCGCGGGCAGCTAAAATATCATCAGGACAGAAACAGAGGGTTGCCATTGCGAGGGCAATGATTAATTCGCCGAAACTCCTTCTTTGCGACGAACCCACATCTGCGCTCGATACTGAAAGCAGCAAGATTGTTCTCGATACGCTCAAAAAACTTTCGCGGGACGCTGAGAGGGGTGTTGTACTCATTACGCACGACCCCCGCGTATTTCCCTACGGTGACAGATTAATCAAGATAGAGGACGGGAAGATAGATTACGATTCGAAAGAGAATATAAATTGAGGAGTGGTAAATGATAAGAAAAACGTTCAAAGTCATTATTTGGGTCGCGCTTATTGCCTATGCGCTTTACTACATATTGGGTGTGCTGGAAAAATCCTCACCTCAGCCGCAAGTTGCGGCATCGCCCGTAATTGACAAAATCCCCGTGCGCATCTACGGATTTGTGGAGCCCGCCGGAAGGGAAGTTTTCGTAAGCCCTCTTGAAACCAGGCGCGTAGAGAAGATATATGTCAGGGAAGGCGATTTCGTCAAAAAGGGGCAGACTTTGTGCGCCCTCGAAAGCAGTGTGGAGTTGGCGCGCCTCAACCTTGCGAAGGCGCGGGTGGAATCCTCGAGAAAATCTCTTGAAATCAACAAAGACGAACTTAAAAGAAAAAGCGACCTTTTCAGAAAGAAGATATCCGACGAATATGCCTACACGCAGGCAGACTTAAAGAAGAAGCTTGCAGAGGAAGCCATAGCAGTTGCGCAGAAGGAAGTTGACCTTGCAAGGTCTGAGTATGAGCGACTTAAGCTTAAAGCGCCCGTTGGAGGCAGAGTTTACAAATTCGATGTAAGGCAGGGCGAAACACTTTCAAAGGATGACAGCTCGAAGATTATCATCGGTTCCCCGGATTTGTGGGTGCGCCTCTATGTTGAGTCCTACTGGATTGACGAGATTCGCGAAGGAATGGAATCTGAGATTCTAAACACGGAGACCAAAGAAAAACTCGGGATGGGCACTGTTGTTTTTAAATCTCTTTATATGGGCGAGCGTAATTTCAGGAGCGAAGATATTAAAGAGCGCCTCGATACAAGGGTGCAGGAAGTTGTCCTTTCCCTTGAGACAGATAAAAAAGATATTCCCCTGGGTCTTCCCGTAATGGCAGAGATGACATCGGAAGAGCAGAAATAGAGCATATGGTTTATTTATTATTCTCTCTTTCGGAGGAGAGAGAAAATTGAGTTGAGGGTTATTCGACAATACAGTCTATGTATTATTT
>CAZJVM010000104.1:0-7009 GCA_964549305.1 uncultured bacterium | reverse complement strand
CTTCAAAACCTCTTCTTCCGCAGGCAGAAATGCAGAAAATGTCAGATGAGGAATTTAAGAGCTATTTTATTGACAGAATTGATAACGTAATAGTACTGCGCGCTTTGAATTCAGGAGGAAACGAAGTTGTAACCAAAACTGCTCAGGGACGCACTTTTCGTGTTGGAAGCTATCCAAAAGGAATAGACAAAAAAAGTAATGACTATTTCCAGTGCCGTGAAGAATATACAAAGCTTAAAGAAGAACTTGTGAGAAGAAGTCTTGGGGGAAATTCAGATTATGCAAAAGACGCAATGAAAGAGGCAGAGAAAAGATTTGAAAAACGAATTGAAAGGATATGGAACAGATATCAGCAGGTCGTAGGATCTGAAATGAATTCAAGGTCTGATATCAGAATGACTGCCGACTTTATCGACCTTTACGAAGATTACAGGGACAAGGATAAAGCATTAAAGAATTTGCTGGATAAAACCTTTGGAGAAATGGAAAAACAGAATTATTGATAATTCATCTGCTGTAAACCGGTCCGCTGCACTGAATTTCATCCCTTATTTTCTTAATTTATAAATAAATATTACAGGACCAGTCAATTCACCGCCTTTTCGGGAAAAACTTTTCAACAGTTCTGCCTTCCCTGCTTCTGTCCTTTCATCAAGCAACCTGCTGATTTCATTCATAGGCAGGCCGGTAATGAGAAAATCAGCGTCTTCTATAGTAAACTCTTCTTTAATATCATAAATATTATCCGGTTTTTTCATCTTTGCCACGAGGTAATCCTTTTCCGAGAGTCTCATATCAGGTGCGGTTCCCGAAAGCATAATCCTTTTGCCATCCGGAATATTTCCTTCAATCCATCTGAAGGCGATTTTTAGAACCGACGGCTTTAAAAAATATTTTTCAACTGCCGCGGTTTCGGACAATGGGGTCTGTGAGCAGGCGAGAAGCATTGCCAGAATGAATATTGTTTCTGCGCGCATCCACGATGTTTTTTCCCTTATGAATCTTGCAATCTGCGTAATTGCCCCTGACGCGAAAATGATTGTAACAGCGGAAACGGGAAGAAGAAATCTTGTCATAGTAAGTTTCATCGAACTGAGTTCAAAAAGATAGATTGCAATCCACAGGATTAAAGGCAGAAACTTTTTTTTCAGTGAAAAAAGCAGACCCGCGGGAAAGAGAATGGATAGAAAAACTCCGGCATTGTTTTTAAATATGAGAAGGAAATTAAAAAGCGCGGATACATCCCTTTCCGCGGTCCAGATTTTGCCTTCGTAAAATCCAAGTGTCGTGACTTTAACTGCGAATTTAACATCATAGACGAATTTCGCGAAATCAATGATCATATAGGGAGATACCGCAAAGAAAACCAGCAGGGATATTAAAGGCGGTACGATTATCCGCTTGTCAAAAAAGTTTATCGCGAGAAACTTTCGAAGATAGGGGATAAAGTAAGCCGCTACGCATATTGAGGGAAGAAAAAATCCCAAAAACCAAAAAATGCCGTTTAGACGGTTAAGAAAGATATATCCAAGATCGCCTTTTTCGATGATACCGTCTGCGCTGAATGTTTGAGCGAGAAATCCGTTAATCTGAGTCCTGAGGGGATTTAACGACAGAGCAAGGAATATTATGCCCAAAATTAAAAGGGATGCCAATATGAAGGGTATTCTCTTTGTAGTTTTCTCATCCCTTTTTATCTCATCGGCGCAATTCGCAAAAGAAACCATAATAAGCACTGCTACCAGTGGAAGCGCCGAGTATTTGGCAGATGCGGCAAACCCGCAGAATACTCCCGCCATAATAAGTGATTTGAAGTTTGTTTTTCCCTCCTTTCCCGCGCACATAAAATAAAGAGAGACAAGCACAAAGAAAGTCATCGGAATATCGACAATCGCGAAATGAGAATGCCGCACCGAAAGTGGAAAGATTGCCATTAAAAAGGCGGCAACGAGTCCTGTTTTTTCGTCATAGATTTTTTCACAAAGCTTGTATGCGGCAAAAACCGATGCAGTGCTGAAAAGCGCGGAAACTATGCGCGCGAGAAGCCAGAAAGAGGCATTTGACGCCGTAAAATGAAATACTCCCGGCAAAATGATTGAAGCTGATTTAAAAATAATAAAATAAAAGTAAACGGTGAAAGAAGGGTAATAGAAAAAACGGGGATGAAGATTGCCGTCAAAGATGGAGAGGGCGGGCAAAACCTGACTCCATTCATCGGGATGAAGGCGAAGGGGAAGTCCGAATCCTATTCCAGTAAGTCTCAATGACAGAGCAATGGCAAGAATTAACAGAAGAAGAGATGTGCCGCTTTTTTCTTCGGAAGGATTAATCTTATCTCTGTGCATTAATCGCCTTCGGGGAATCAGATTTTGTCAAGCCAAAGCGCTTCTTCTGAAAGTCCGAGGGATTCGAGTTTTTCCCTTGTCGGTATGCCCGTTTCCCTGTCCCATTCTCTTCTGTTGTAGTAATCGTCAAGCATCACTTCCCACTTGTCGCTGTCGATTGTATCGCCTTTGAATTGTCCCGATGGCACGGGACCTTCGACCCACTTACCTATCAGGCGGTCATCGTGTCTTCTTATGCCTTCTCTAACAATGTAAAGGCGTTCGAGATTGAATATTCTTTCTCCGGCAAGAAGGGCATCGTCAACAGTTAAATCACATCCCGTAACCGCGTTGAAAAGCTCCACCTGGTCATCGATGGTAAGCCCTCCGCCGTTCGATTCGCTTGCGAAACGGCATATCTCGAGACAATCGGTAACTGCGGCGATATGCTGCATTTTTATGGCAACTACTGCTTTTACATACGAGTTGTGGTCCATCACTTCGCTTGTCCCGAACATCTTTTCCGCCATTTCCGGAGTGAATCTCGAAAATCCTCCAACTGTTTCCGTGGGCACACTTCCGCGAAGGTGGTCGCATCCTCTTGTTGATGTGGCAAGGCAAAGAGACATGCCCTTCATAATTCTCAAATCTATTCCGCCAAAGGTCATCCCCTTGCTATGGCTTATATATTCCGCCGCTTTCCCTCCGATTCTTTCGCTTGCCCGCACTGCGCCGTCAGCGAGGATATCGCCTATATCCTGCCTGAAGGCAATCTTTTCAACCATCTTCATAAGCACTTCGGGCTTACCCCAGTCAAGTTCGAGTCCGTCGGTATCTTTTTTCGTTATTACACCGTTTTTATACCAGTCTATGGCAACGGCAATAAGCCCCCCGCACTCGAGGGAGTCGAGCCCAAGTTGATTGACCATATTGTTGATTTTGAAAATTGAAGCAATGTCGGAGTTTCCAACGGTAGGGCCAAAAGGCGTGACGACCCCTTCTTCCATCTTGTTTCCCCATTCTCCCTTGTAAGGGCCGTCGGGTATTTCGAATTTCTTACTGCAGTGAATAGGGCAGGCATAGCATGATTTTGACCCTCTATAGAACTTTTCCACTATGGGGTCCGGTTCAAATTTTTCCGCTTCATCGTAACAAGCCGTTTGATTGAAGTTTCTGAGAGAGAGTATCCCGATTTTGTTCGTAATTGGCGTTCCCATTATTCCGCCGTATTTTCCTATGGTTTTCGCGAGCTTCGATTCAGACGCTTTTTTATGAAGCTCTCGTTTTATGCTTTCGAACTTTTTCGAATCGGCAACTGGTGCTTCACCGCTTCCTCTCACGGCGATTGCCTTTAATCTTTTCGATCCCATAACCGCGCCCATTCCCGTGCGTGCCGCGGCTCTTTCCTCGTGCATTACCGAGGCGAATTTCACAAGGTTTTCACCTGCCTGACCTATGGATGCGATTCGTATTCTGTCGTCTCCGTTTTCCCTTCTTATTGTCGATTCCGTTTCGCGGGTATTATCACCCCAGATTATAGTGGCATCCTTTATTTCAACGGTATCGTCTTTTATGAGCAGATAGACGGGGCGCTCTGCCTTTCCTTCTATCACTATGTGATCGTATCCCGCCTTTTTAAGCTCGGGGCCGAAATTTCCTCCTGCGTTTGCGTCGCCGAGAATTCCCGTAAGAGGAGATTTTGCCGTAACGGTGAAGCGCGCCGCGGCAGGTGATTTTGTCCCTGAAAGGGCGCCCGCCCCGAATATGAGCGTGTTCTCTTCCGATAGTGGTTGTGTGGAAGGCCCTGTTGCGTCAAAAAGGAGTTTTGAGTTTATCCCCCGTCCTCCGAGAAAATTTTTTCTCAGTGAGATATCCTCCTCTTCTTTTTTGATATTTCCGCTTGAAAGGTCTATTCTAAGAATGGAAACTTTTCCGGCTTTCATGAGGTTTCCTTTTTATTTAGAAGTTAAAATGCTTCTGGAATATCAGGGCTTTGAAAAATCCTCTTTATTGCCTGTGGAAAAAACACAATTTTTATATTAATTAGCAATGCCAATAAGGTCAACGAAAAAAAAGACGCGAAATTGAAGTGATTAAGGTATTCATAAAAAGCATAGGATGTAAGGTAAATCAGGCGGAATCCGAGGAGATGATGAAAATACTCTCCGTAGATGGAGCTCTATCGGTGAAAAGTGAAAAGGAAGCCGATATCTGCATAATCAATACCTGTACCGTTACGCAAAGGGCTGATTCCGACAGCAGAAATGCCGTGCGTCGCGCAGTTAAAAACAATCCCTCCTGCAGGTTGATTGTAACGGGTTGCTATTCAAAGCTTTATCCCGACGAGTTTCACAGGATTCGCGGAGTGGACGCAGTTGCCGGAAACAGCGAGAAGAGAAATATTTCGCAAATCGTTCAAAATGTCCTTTCAGGTAAAGATGCGGAGAAAATCAAAAAAAACGGCGGTGACGGCGTATTCATCGCGTCGTCACATTCGGAAAACTCGTCAAGGACGCGCGCATTCCTAAAGGTGCAGGACGGATGCGATTGTGCCTGTACCTACTGCATTGTGCCGAAAGCGCGCGGTAAAAGCAGAAGCGCCTCAGTTGCCGAATCCGCGGATGCCTTCAGGAAACTCATTGATGAGGGATACAGGGAAGTTGTCCTTACGGGAATTCATCTCGGAAATTTCGGTAAGGGCAGCGGAGAATCTCTTGAAAAACTTCTCGAACGGCTGATTTTAACTGAAGGCGATTACAGAATTAGATTGAGCTCTATCGAACCGCGTGAAGTAAGCGGGGGACTTATGGAAATTATTGCCTCCACTGACAAAATTGCGCCCTACCTCCACATTCCGCTTCAAAGCGGCGATGACGACGTACTTTTGGCAATGGGAAGAAATTACGACACATCTTTTTTCGAAGAGCTAATCGGGAAAATCTGTTCAAATATCGAAGGGGTAAATATAGGGCTCGATGTTATTGCCGGTTTCCCGGGAGAAAGCGATGAGCAGTTTATGGGCACATATAAGTTTATAGAGCGGATTCCCGTGGGCTACCTTCACGTTTTTTCCTACTCAGACAGAAGGGGCACCGAAGCGTCTAAGCTTGAAGGGAAAGTTTCTTCGCTAAAGATAAAAGAGAGATCGGAAATGCTGAGAGAACTCGGAAGGAGGAAGAAGAATGAGTTCAGAAAGGAATTTATCGGCAAAAGCGCGAGAGTCCTTGTTGAAAGGAAGGCGCGTGGCAAAGAGAATTTATGGAAAGGTTTGACGGACAATTATATTCCCGTAATTTTCGAAGGAGGCGCTGAAACGAGGAAAAATGAATTTGTCAATGTAAGTGTTTTTCGCTTTGCTGAAAATGAAGTTTTAGAGGGTAAAATAAATTGATAATCCATTTTTAATTAAATATTCGATTATTTGAAAAAGGAGAGAAAGGATATGAACGAAGGATTCACCGCGTTGCTTTTAACAGCTGTCTCTATCGGGTTCTTTCATACTCTTATGGGACCTGATCATTATATACCTTTTGTAATGATGTCCCGGGCAGGAAAATGGTCCACACCCAAAACGCTTTTTGTAACTTTCCTCTGCGGAATAGGACATGTTTTAAGTTCAATCATTTTGGGAGTCTTTGGATTGATTCTCGGGATAGCTGTTTTTAAACTTGAAAGGATAGAATCATTTCGAGGTGATCTCGCGGCATGGGCATTGATAATTTTCGGTGCCCTATATTTTGCCTGGGGCGTGAAGAGAGCAATTAAAGGCAAGTCACATAAACATCTTCATCTTCACGAAGGTAATAACCATCAGCATACACACAACCATTTCGCAGAGCACACCCATATTCATGAGGACTCGGAAAAATCAAATATGACGCCCTGGGTATTGTTCACCATATTTATATTCGGTCCCTGTGAGCCGCTGATACCTCTTCTGATGTATCCTGCCGCGAAAGGGAATGTTCAGCAGGTTTTGGCGGTATGTACTGCATTTTCCATTGTTACGATTTCAACTATGATGATTGTAGTCATTGCCGGTGTTTCAGGGTTAAAAACCGTATCTGTGGGATGGATCGATAAATACACTCACGCGCTTTCAGGGCTTGCAATTTTCTTTTGCGGAATAGCAATTAAGTTTTTGGGGCTTTGAAAGAGAGTGAAAATATTATTCTTCATCGCCTAAATTACAGGCGAGAAAAAGGCCAGAAGCCAAAGCGCATAGACAAATTTGCTGTATTTGTGAAAATTATGGGCAGATGCCGCGTCTTTCCTTTTCCAGACAAGCACTGCCCAGAAAGCGTGTATTCCCATTCCCGCAAGAGCTATAAAACCGAGAATTCCGTGAATTGCCGGAGCATCCCCCTGAAGATTGAAAAACATTCCGAGAGTGCCTATGGTATCGAGAATGAAACCGGTTACGAAAGATACTATAAATATCCCTTTTAATTTCTTTGTGAATTGCTCGCCCCACACGGCGAAGGTGTAGGCAATAAGCGCGAGAGTCATTGCCGATGTGAAAATCGCCACTATTCCTTTGAACATTTTCTCTCCTTATAATTTTCTGTTAAGAATGATTTTTTCATATAAATATGTCAAGGTTATTAGTGATTGACTTTTTAATGAAAAATACTAATTAATGAGTAGAAATAAAGTTTAAAAAATAATAAAAGAGGAAGTATTAG
>CAZJVM010000103.1:5908-7045 GCA_964549305.1 uncultured bacterium | reverse complement strand
GGAAGAAATCCCGCAAAGAGAATCTTTTGCCACATTCCCGAAAGAAACTGCCGCCTGTTATTTTTATTTTTTTTATTCATCTAAAAGAAATATCTTTCATCATACGCTTTTTTACCTCTCCACCATAGCGCTTATTATCATGTAATTACTCATATCAAGATAATTCCCGACGCTCAAGAGAGTTTCCCTGCTGTGTAATCTCACTAAATAAACAGCTAAATCTCATGGATACCTCGCACCGGGATATGCTATGCGTAATGGTCGGGACATAATCAAAAAAATCACACACAGCTCTGCAACAATCAAAAACAGAAGTGATTACTTTTTCTAAATGCTTGACACATTAAATATTGATATTAATATGATTAATTGATGGTACCTTTATCAAATAAAATCAATATTATAGCTATATTTGCATTTATTTTAGCTTTTAATTGCCTTGATTTATCTCTTCTTGCCTCTGCACAGATAAAGCACGATGAAAATATGAGGGTAAGTAATGCCCTTGTAATTTTAGACTGCAAAAGTATTGATGAATTCAACAGCAAAAGGATTGAACTTGAATCGTTAGGCATAAAAGCTTATCACCGTTTCCCTCCTGAATCCTTTATAGGTTATGTTCCTTCAGAAATTGAGGGCGAGATGAAAAAAATAATTCCCGGCATTAAAATCATTAGAAGAAATGGCAGTAATGAATTTAATATTATGACATCCGGGAAGAAAAATATGAGTGTGTCTGAAAAAATATGGAGAAAAAATTATATTGAAAATGATATTGGAGAATTATCTGACAGTGATGACGAAATTATTCGTAACTATAATGATGTATTCTATCCTCCTAAAAAAGATTCCTCTAGTTTAAATATACTTTCTACATTGTCTGTCTCTTCTGCCCCTTACATTCCCTATGGCGCAACAAGCGAAGAAACAAGCGAATACCTGGCAGGAAGTGTTGCAGTTGGAGTGATATTGCCTGAAAGCGACGGACACATGGAGGACTGGACACAGGAGGAAATTGATAAAGTTTTAGCATCAGTTCAGGAAGGTCTTGACTGGTGGATTCAGCAGGTTCCTTCGAAAGCAAATCTATCTTTCACATATGAATTTAAGACAAAGGTTTCCATCCCTGAAGAACCG
>CAZJVM010000103.1:0-5808 GCA_964549305.1 uncultured bacterium | reverse complement strand
AAATCTATCTTTCACATATGAATTTAAGACAAAGGTTTCCATCCCTGAAGAACCGTTATTTGGCCCCAATAATCAGATTATCAATGAATATAAGATAATGAATGCACTTGGATATTCAGGAAGCAGTGCCAAGGATTTCAGTTTACAAACCCGCCAGTTTGATAATGACTTGCGTGACAAATATAAGACAAACTGGGCAATAACCGTGTTTTATATAGACAGGAGTAGGGGCAAAGGGGGAGTAAGTTTTACGAATCCGGGAGGACCCCATATGGTAATCTTCAGTGAACGGAATGATTTGATTCTTACAGAAGAAGCAAGGCGTAACCTTGCCTTTGTTTTTTATGCGCAGTATGAGAACACCGGACTCTATGATTTTCCTGATTATTATTATCCTGATTTTTGTAACTGGAAGACAGGATATCTGAAAGTTGGAAACGGGAATGCCTATGGGTGCGGAATTGATAACTGCATAATGTATTCAGCAGTGCGTCCTTATTTGTGCACTTATACGCGGGGACAAATGGGGACCAGAGATTCTGACGGTGACAGGATTCCTGATGTTCTTGATACATTTCCTTTGGTGGGAATAACACCGGTCACATCAACTGTGTTTGCTGATTCAATTATAACATTAACCGGTGCTTCTAAAGTATCACCTCTTGAAGTTCTTGATAAAAATCCGGGAAGCATTGAAGAGTACAAGAAAATCACTATCAACACTATTTCATCAGTAGAGTACAGGATTGACAATGGACAATGGATAAAAGCAGTAAGCAGTGACGGCAAGTTTGACGGATATGAAGAATATTTTCAAATAAAGACACCAATACTTTCAAATGGAAATCACAATATTAAAGTAAGAGCGGAAAATTCTGTTGGGAATAAAACGATAAATCCTGCTTCTCTTGACTTTACCATTGCATCAGTGAAAACAACCCTGAGCGCAGACCCTATGGGCATTGATTTTGAATATACAAAGGGTGAGACTATCCCCGACGGAAAACCATTGCAGATAAAATTCAGTGATAGTGAAAACCACAACTGGCAGGCAAGCAATGGCGGAGACTTCATTAGTCTCAGTCAAACATCAGGGACAGGTGATTCCATTATAACTACCACAGTTGATATACAGAATAAAAATCAGGGGATTTATACAGATACCATAGAAATTTATTCTCCCGGGATTACAGGAAGTCTGCAGGCATTGCCTGTTAACTTAACAGTGTACGGAGAGACAGTTATAACAACTAACATAGATAAAATAAATATCTCCGACTACCTTTGGGAGAAAAAGCATGAAGAAAATCTAAATCCTCCCTATGAGATTCTTAAAATCAGAAACACAGGAGAAAAACCAGTTCAATGGGAAGCAGAGATAGACCCCACTTCTTCAGGATATAATTTAAATTCTCCATGGATAAAAGTTTTCCCCGATAAGGGAGTTACACCATCAACGGTGCTTATAATGCTTGATAAGGAAAATCGTGCTCCTCAGGATTTAAGCGCGGATATTCATATAAAGTCTCCGACTTTGGAATTTAATGATGTTATTATACCCGTTAATTTCAGTCTTTGCAGTCTGCCCGCAATATACGAGGTAATCCCGAAATCAGGGAATCCCGGCGATGAGATAACTGTAACAGGCAAGGGGTTTACAAACTCTCCGGGGACAGCTTCTTTACGTTTCGTAGCCAATAATAAAAAAAATATTGTACAGACGGACTCCTGGAGTGACAACACAATCACTTTTCAGCTTCCCGATATAAGCGGTAACGGATATTTTGAAGTAAATACAGACTGCGGAGAGAGCAATATTTTAGATTTTTTTCAGGCATCACCTGACAATATTCCTCAAATAGAGACAGACACAGATTCACTAAAGTTAAAAATTTATAATGATGAAAGCAGAATAGTGACAGAAACAATTATGATAACCAATACCGGTGGGGGTGTTTTAACATGGAACTTTACGTCTGATGTTGGATGGACATCATTAATTCCGGAAAAGAATACGGGCAACGGCAAAACCATAATTGCGATGGATTTTACAGAGTTTTCTGCAGGGACATATTCCGCATCTGTATTAATTTCCGCACCTTTCTCAAATGCCAAAAACAGGGTTAAAATTCCGATAAATGCTGAAATAATTGATGATACGAGACCTTTGGTTACCACTCCTGAAATTCTATCTCTTTCACTGTCAGAAGCAAAATATGCGGATAATCTCGTATTGTCAGGAGAAAGATTCGGAGACGGTAATTTCAGTAAAGTTACAGTGGGAGGTAAAATTGCAACGATAGTGAACTGGACTGAAACCGTGATTACGTTGACAATTCCCTGGGGAATTCCTGCAGGAAATGCAAATGTTACGGTTTTTACAGTTTCAGGAAAAAGCAATGATGCGAAACTTAAAATTATTGAATCCCTTCCTGTCATAGAGGGTATTTATCCTAATAAGTGGAAATCAGGAAAAATTTTATTGCTGAAAGGCGAAAATTTTGGTGAAACCGAAGGGAAGGTAAAAGTTAAGAAGAAGGTTGCGAATGTAGTAGGATGGACAAATGAAACAATATATTTCCATCTGCCTGAGATGAAACTCAAAAAAAAGATACGTGCAAACGCAAGAGTGAAAACAATGTATGGCAGAAGTGAAAAATATCATTTTATCCTTAAAAGAATTAAAAAGGAAAAATACAAAATCATCAGACCGTCTTTATTTAGGTAGGAATGATGGAAACAGTGATGATTGAAACAAACGCAAAAAGGATAATAATCCCAAAGTTTATTTTTGATCAGATATGAAATTCAAATATTTTTCATCTGAAATATCCCACCCTGTATCCAAGCGCTTTTTCAGGACAGTCGGCAATGCACTTACCGCAGTTATCACATTCTGTGAGATTATCATCCCCCGCGGGAAACAAACCCATAGAGCAGGAATCATAGCAGACCGAGCACTTCTCTTCGTCTTTCGAACAATGTGCCTTGTCGGTGGAAACTCTCAACAGACGCAATCGTCCCAAAAGTGAATAAAGCGCGCCTCCCGGACAGAAAGAACGGCACCAGCATCTCGGCGCGAAAAAGAATTCAAATAAAATAATCCCCAAAATAAATGACAACCCCACTACGGGCAGAAGATAGACATAAAGATAGATATCTCTCGCAAGAACAAGCGGCGGATAGATGTATGAAAGCGCCGGAATTCCCGCGATGAAGGAAAAGATTATTCCAGCGGCAAGGAGATAATATTTTATATTGAAGGAAAACTGCACGGTGTGAAAGGGAATTCCAATCTTCCGCAAAAAACTTCTCAACTTTCCCGTATATTCAAGAATCGGATTTATCGGACACAACCACCCGCAGAAAACCCGCCCGAGAAACAATGTAATAAGCAGAAGAGGAAGCGCTGAAAGAAAAAACACTATTGGAACCCATCCATTTGACGCAAACGTCTCCAAAAAAGCAAGGGGTTCGGAAATCCTGACCCCTGCAACGTCTAATGACCAAAGCGAACCTTTCAGCGAAGATAAACTGTCAAAAGAAATTTTCGACCAATTCATAAAGGTGTAATATGCCTGAAGCAAAGCGTTGTCACTGAATCTTCCGAAATCCATTCCCCGTTGTGAAATATTGCTTAGTTCAAATGATTTCAGGGGAATTATCAAAAGAAAAAATATGACCGTTAACTGCACTATTCTTCTTATTGAGGGAAGAAAATATTTCTTCATTTTGAGGACATCCTCTTTTTAATGATTACAAAAGCAAAGAGTAAAAGAAAACCTCCCGATGCTATCCCAACGAGTTTCCAGTTTGCGGGCACTTTGCCTATCTGCATCAGGAATTCTTCCTTCCTTTCTGCGCCGTCATCATCTACAAATGATATTCTGAGATAATAGATGCCGTCCTTCTCGTGATTCCAACCGACTCTGTATGTGTTTGTCATATCAGGCGCGGCAGGATAGGAATCCGTATCCCGCGGATTCTCACCTTCGGCAAAAACGGTGAATGTAACTTTTCCCCCATAGGGTTTTCCCGTAATCTTATTTTTGATGTAAACGGCAAGGTCAGTATTTCCCGTGTCAAATATTTCGAAGAAGGAAAAGATGATTTCGTAGTTTCCGTTTATCTTTGTTTCCTCGAATGTGGGAACCTGCGGATAGTTTTCCTTATAACTGTAATGAGGCAGTCCCCTTATATGATGTGAAAAACTTACCCCTTCAAAAACGAATAATAAAAAAAAGAAAATCCAGACAGCGCTTATCCCTTTTCTCATCATCATATTTTTTCGCCCGTTTTATTTTTCCCAAAGACATAATCAATGGCATTCTCTTTGCATATATTAACGCATAAACCACACCTGTCACAAGTTCCGTCAATACTGCCTTTGAAAGGTTCAAGTTCATAGGGGCATATTTTCTTACACTCTTTACATTGTGTACAGTTCTTATTAACAGGTTTGATTGTTAAAAGTGATTTTCCCGAAGCATAAGAATAAAGTGTTCCTCCGGGGCATATATTCCTGCACCAGACTCTCCTTGAGAAAAGAAGTTCGAAGGCGGCAATTCCGATTATAAACCACACCGCGTAGGTAATGCTATTATCGAAGAGAATATCCTGAAGCATTACGGAAGCGAGTCTCGGCGGATAGGAAATTTGGAAAAATTCGACTCCCGCAAAAAGTCCCGCGATTATTCCCACGGCGAGGACAATGTGCCTCGTGTAAAGAGGAAAGCGAATGTCGATTGTCTGAAGGTTTACCTTCGCAAGAAAAGACTTCAGGCGGTCTGTAAATTCAAGAAAAAGATTCATCGGGCATATCCATCCGCAGTAAAACCTGCCGAGCACAAAAGTCAAAAGAAGAGGAAGCAGAACGGAAGCGAAAAATACGATATGAATTTTTTTTGCCTTAACAAAATAACTTAAAACCGCAAGAGGGTCTGAAAGAGTAATATTCCCTGCTTCGAGAGACCACAGATTTCCGCGGAAATAAGTTGCAACAGATGTTCTTGACTCGCTTTTTCCGATGACACTGTCAATAAAATTGAGGATGGAAGAAGATTGAATCAATTCTTCACCTCCCTGTTTTACCTTATGGCTTTCATAAAGATTGAGGGAAAGAATTGATATTAGAAAAAAAATTACGGCAATCTGAATGAAGCGCCTTGAAATATTAAGCATCACAAAGCCCTGCCCTTCAGAGGTTTCACTCTTATCGCCTGAGGATAATGGATACAGCTTTGTTCGCAAAGACCGCATCCCACGCATTTATCTTCATTTACGACAGGTCTCTCCCATAGCTCAGCCCTCAATGCGACACCTGAATAGGGACAGGCACGCACGCAGACACCGCAGGCATAACCGTTATAAGAGTTGCAGATGTTCTTATCCACTTCCGCTATGCCTATTTTTACGGATGCTGAAATCACATCGCCGTCATCGCTTTCTACCGGCTTAAGCGCACCGCTCGGGCAGATACGTGTGCATTTCATACAGAGGATACATCCCTTCTCGCGCGGGATAAAGTAAGGCGTGCCGAGAATCGAAGGGGTTGCAACATTATCAAAATATTTCAGCGTATCATTGGGGCAGACTTCACCGCACCTGCCGCACCTGATACAGGTTGATATAAATTCCTTTTCAGGCAGGGCGGAAGGAGGCCTGAAATAAATTCTTCTTCTCGCGGAAAAAAACTTGAGATGTTTTCTGCTGTCGAGTGCAAACCACACTGCCACGCCTGCAAAGGGAAGAGTCAGTCCCGCAGCTTTAAAGAAATCTCTTCGTTTCATTTTATCTGTCATCTTTCTG
>CAZJVM010000102.1:0-7212 GCA_964549305.1 uncultured bacterium | reverse complement strand
TTTTCCTGTTGATGAAAAAAGATCGAGAGTATAAACTTGACATCGAAAAGTATTAAAATAAATAAATTAGTGGGACAGGTGTAATATGGCAAGAAAGAAAGCGGGATATTCTATTGGCGCAGTGGCGCAGATGCTGGACATTCACCCCCAGACTCTGAGAATTTATGAGAGGGAAGGGCTTGTAAAACCTCACAGGAGTTCAGGGAATACGCGCATCTACACTGATGAGGATATAAAGAAAATAGAACTTATTCAAACTCTCACCCACGAGCTTGGAGTAAACCTTGCGGGCGTTGAAATAATTCTTCGAATGAGCGAGAAGATTGAGGAGATGCAAAAGGAAATGGACGGAATGCTCAAAACCTTTATTGAACATTTCTCGGAAGAGATAAAAAAATGGCAGGAAACAAAAACTTCCGCTCTTGTGAGAGTGCAAAAACGGGATGTTACCACCATAAAAAGGAAAAAGGATTAAATTATGAAAAGATTCAACCTCGGCGCGGTAATATTTTTATCAGCGGCAATTCTGATTTTGCCGGCACTGATTATCAATAACTCTTATGCGGGAGAAAAACTCGATAATTATATTCTCGACAGGATTCATACTCTTGCCGGTGAAGGCAGTGCCGCGCCCTTTTCCGCGCTTGCTTCTTCCGATACGGTCAGGAGAAAAAAATGCGGTACGCCCATTATGAGAGAAGTAATGAAATCTCTTCCGGATTTAACTCCTGTCGCTCGGGCAGAGGTTGAAAAATACCTGATTGGGGAGTCACCGGTTTCCGCAAATCGTAGTGAAAGGAAGGGATATAAGAAGATAAATAACGACTTCAATCTTACAAATACATTCGCATCCGATAACTTTGTGATTATCTGGGGTGATGACGAATACAATCAGAATTTCGGCACGGGAATACCTCAGGATGACAACGATTCAAACGGTGTCCCTGATTTTGTGGAAAAACTGAGCAGTTATTTTGAAACTACGTGGTCAAAGGAAATCGATGAAATGGGACTTAAAACACCGAAGAAAGCATCAGATAAACTCATAGATGTATATATCGCGAATACGGCAGGCAGTGTAAAACCCAACAAACTTCAGCTTGACAGCAGTTTTTTCGCTTACACCAATACCTATTCAAACAATATGCCTTACATAGTTATAAACAATGTAATGCCCGATACTGATAATGACGACCCCGACGGCAACGAAACAGGTTCGCAGAAGGTTACTGCCGCGCACGAATTTTCACACGCTGTTCAGTTTGCCTACGACCGGAACGAAAGCGTCTGGTGGCAGGAGGCAAGCGCGGTCTGGATGGAAGACGAAGTTTTCGACGATGTAAACGATTATGTCTTTACCTATCTCGTCACGGACACATTACCAGTCAATCAGTATTCACCATGGACGGCAATTCCCGAAGTGCATCTGACAAAGACTGACGGCTATCACGAATACGGCGCAGTCGTTTTCGCGAAATATCTTTCGGAAAATTACACCGCTTCCAGTATGTTCAAGGATGTATGGGTGCTGTGCAAGAAGAAATCCGCGACAAGCGCGTTGAACAAATACCTCAAAAATAACGGAAGCAGTCTGAAGTCTGGTTTTATAGATTTTGCCGTGAAGAATGTTGATCTTGCCGCGAATTACGAGGAAGGAAGCAGATGGCAAACCGTGTCAAAAATAAAGACTATTTCTTTTACGGAAGCGGGAACTATAAAGAAGGAGATTAAATCATCATCGTCACTTCCTCACGCACCGGCATATCTTGGTTCGAATTATGTTGAGATAACCGGCACCGTAACGGGAACTCTCAAGGTTACCTTTAACGGCGAAAAAAAGTACAAGGGCAAAAAAGTCAAGTGGAAGGTAAAAGCAGTCAAGAGTACCGGTTCTGGTACTTCTGAAACCGAGTCCTTTTCTCTCAACAGTTCGAATAAAGGCACCATAACGATTTCCGGTTTCGGAACAACCTATGACAAGGTCAATGTTGTAGTTGCCGTGGTAAACAAGGGAAAGAAAAATTACAAAAACGGGGTGCCTTATACCGTCAAGGCAGTTTTGCAATAAGGTATTGCCGGGGACTTTCAGTCAGATATTATTTCCCCTTGGGGTCCGAGATTCTCAATTGCGCTCATAACGCGATTGACAATCTTCATCCACGTTTCTTTATGGTCTTCAAGTTCATAGAGATCAGAAAAATCAAGGGGCTTGCCGTAATATACTTCAACCTTTTTGAATATTCTCGGAATATAGCATCCGATGGGAAGCACTTTGTCCATTCCTATTACCTTTACGGGTATGACGGTGGGTTTCGCGTCATAAATTATCTTTCCGACTCCGGGGCGTCCCTTGCCGAGTTTTCCCGACCTTGACCTTGTGCCTTCGGGAAAATTTATCATTGTGCAGTTTGGCAGCATTTTAATCATGCGGTTCATAATTTCAATGTCTTTCCTGCCGCGCTTTACGGGAATGACCCGCCAGTTGGATGACATCCAGGCGATTACGGGATTGTTGAAGAAATTCTCCTGCGCCGCGGGATGATAGGGTATTAGCGATGGTTTGAACAGCGTGCGCGGATAAAATAGCTTCGTGCCCACTACAAAACTGTCAATCATAGTACTGTGGTTTGGCAGAAGCAGAAGGTTCTTCTTAAGAGGCACATTGTTCTTGCCGTGAATAATCGTCCGGTTAAAAATCGTAAAGAAAGCCCACGCTATTGTAATTGTTGAAGCTATCCACAGGTAGGAGATGACACTTCCGACTGCCGATTGTTTGTTTTTTCTGCTCATCTTCTCTTACTGACCTTTTATAATGGAATGTTGCCGTGTTTCTTTGCGGGATTGCGGTCAGTTTTGTTGTGAAGCATCTCGAGCGCCTTGATGAGCTTTCTTCTGGAGTTTGCTGGCATAATCACTTCGTCTATGATGCCTCTTTCAGCTGCTACATAGGGATTCGCAAACTTTGTCCTGTAATCATGAACGAGTTGTTGGCGCAATTCTTCGGGGTTGTCGGAGTTCATAAGCTCTTTTCTGAAAATGATATTTACCGCGCCTTCAGGTCCCATAACGGCTATTTCAGCCATCGGGTATGCGTAGTTGATATCGCCTCTTACGTGCTTGCTTGACATAACGCAGTAAGCGCCGCCATATGACTTTCTCGTGATTATGGTAACTTTGGGCACTGTCGCTTCGGCATAAGCATAGAGAAGTTTCGCGCCGTGGCGAATGATTCCCCGTTTTTCCTGATCAAGTCCCGGCAGAAATCCCGGTACGTCCTGAAGGGTTATGAGCGGAATGTTGAAAGCATCGCAGAATCGTATAAACCTTGCCCCCTTCACTGATGCCTTGATATCGAGGCAACCTGCAAGCACTGCCGGCTGATTTGCAACGACGCCGACTGTCCTTCCGTTGAGCCGTCCGAATCCGGTTACGATATTCATGGCGTAGTGCTCCTGCGTCTCAAAGAAGTATTTGTCGTCAACTAATTCCGCTATGACTCTTTTTACCTCATAGGGCTTGTTGGGGTTAAGCGGAATTATATTTTCAATTTCGGGAGTCTCTCTTCGCGGATTGTCTTCACTCGTGAGAATCCTCGCTTCTTCCATGTTGTTTTGAGGCAGAAATGAGAGAAGTTCTCTGATTATCAGAAGGCATTCCTTGTCGTCAGTGCAGTCAAAATGAGCAACTCCGCTGTCACTGTTATGGGACGCGGACCCTCCAAGCTCATCCATTGTAACATCTTCGTGAGTGGTTGCTTTTATGACATCGGGTCCCGTTATGAACATATAGCTCGAGTCCCTTATCATAAAGATGAAGTCGTTTATTGCGGGAGAATAAACGGCGCCTCCGGCACAGGGACCCATAATTGCGGCAATCTGGGGAACAACGCCCGATGCGAGTGTGTTGCGCAGAAATATTTCGGCGTATCCGCCGAGACTTTCCACACCCTCCTGTATCCTCGCGCCGCCCGAATCATTCAGTCCTATGATTGGCGCTCCCACCTTCAGTGCAAGGTCCTGAATCTTTGCAATCTTCCTTCCGCACGCCTCGCTAAGCGAACCTCCGAGTACGGTAAAATCCTGCGAGTAGGCATAGGCAATCCTTCCGTTTATGGTGCCGTATCCCGTAACTACTCCGTCGCCGTAATACTTGTTTTTCTCCATCCCGAAGTTCGAACATTTATGGGTTACGAACTTGTCAATCTCTTCAAAGGAGTTCTTGTCAAAGAGAATTTCAAGGCGTTCCCTTGCGGTGAGTTTTCCCTTGTCGTGCTGTACTTTTACACGCGCTTCGCCGCCTCCCGCTTCCGCGGTTTTTTCCTTCTCTTCAAGCTCTTTTCTGTAATCGTCAAAAGTTTTTTCTTTTTGCAAGAGTCGTTCCTCCTAAAATTCGCTTTAACAGTCCTTCAGCAATCCGGACTTTAAGAATGGCTTATCCCTCGAATCTCTTGAACATCAGACAGGCGTTTGTTCCGCCAAAGCCGAAAGAATTGGATAAAACGTGATTAAGCTTTGCCTCTCTCGCTTCGTTGGGCACATAATCAAGGTCGCAGTCAGGGTCTTTATCCCGGTAATTTATAGTAGGCGGAATAAATCCTTTTTCGATTGCAAGCACGGAATAAACCGATTCGATAGCACCCGCGGCGCCAAGAAGATGTCCCGTCATCGATTTTGTCGAACTGATCGGAATATTGTGTGCCTTGTCTTTGAGGATGGTCTTTACGGCGGTTGTTTCAATCTTGTCATTTAAGGGAGTGGAAGTCCCGTGAGCGTTGATATATGTAATGTCTTCGGGATTTGCCTCGGCATCTCTAAGCGTTGCCTGCATGCATCTTACTGCGCCGTCTCCGTCAAGGGAGGGTGATGTAATGTGGTAAGCGTCGCAGGACTGACCGAATCCCACTAATTCAGCCCTGATGTTTGCTCCCCTCTTTTTGGCAAATTCGAGCTCTTCGAGAATGACTATCCCTGAACCTTCACCCATTATGAATCCGTCTCTGTTCCTGTCAAAGGGTTTCGACGCTTTTTCCGGTACATCGTTTGCCTTTGTAAGCGCTTTCATCGAGCAAAAACCGCCTATTGCAAGAGGAGTGATAACCGCTTCGGTGCCTCCCGTTATCATTGCATCCGTTTCGCCGTTGCGAATTGACTTGAATGCCTCGCCTATGGAATGTGTTGCCGAAGCGCAGGCGGAAACTACGCTGGAATTTGGTCCCTTGGCGTTAAACATCATCGCGATTTGCCCCGGCGCGAGGTTGATTATAACCTGCGGTATGAAAAAGGGAGATATCCTTCGCGGTCCCTTTTCGAGTAATATTTTGTGATTCTGTTCGATTAAAGGCATTCCGCCTATGCCCGAACCCACAATGACTCCCACTCTTTCAGCAAAATCGTCTCTAACCTCGAGACCTGAATTCTTCATTGCCATGGAGCTTGCAGTGACCGCGTATTGGATAAAAAGGTCCATCTTTTTAGCTTCTTTCGCGTCTAAGTAATTTGTTGCCTCGAAGTTTTTAACTTCCGCGGCAACCTGACAGGAAAACTTTTCAGGATCAAAGTGCGTAATTCTGGTAATCCCGCTTTTCCCGTTTTTAAGCGCTTCCAAATTTTCATCTTCGCCAATCCCGATAGGGGAAATTATTCCCAATCCAGTAACTACTACCCTTCGTTTAGCCAAAACTAATTAACCTCCATAAATGTAGAATCAATTGATAATAAAATCAGTCTTTTCAGTTTCATCTTTTGCGGAATCAATATTGCGTATCTTTTCCGTGATTCCGGATTTTATATTCTTGAGAAACTGCCTGTTTTCCCTAATCCATTTTTTTATTATTCTATACCCCTGAGACCTTCCAATCATAGTGAAAAAATCAAAGGCGAAAAAGCGAAGCATTATGCGCCTCTTTGAGTAAAAGCGCTTTGACGCCCTGATGACCGCTTTTTGAAGCTCAAAAGGAGTCATTCTGCGCGGTTTATACACTACATGTTGCCCGTCGTAAAGAGTCCAGTCATATGTAAAAATCCTGTCATCGCCGCGAAAATCGTTGAAAACTTTCGAACCCGGAATGGGAGTAAGCACCATAAACTGCACGGTGTCAATATGAGTCTTCTTTGTAAATTGCAGCGTTTCCTTTATCGTGGCGCTCGTGTCGGAGTCCGCGCCGAGGACAAACATTCCGTGTATCTTGATTCCGTGCCTGTGAAATTCCTTTATCTGATGTTTTGTCTCTTCGGGGTTAATCTTTTTATTGAATGCCTTTATAGTTTCCGGATTGACCGATTCAAAACCTATATAGACGTTCGAGCAATTAGTCCTCTTCATATCCTTCAGCAGGGAGTCATCTTCCGCGCATTCGATTCTCATCTGCGCCCCCCACATTACATTGTTGCCTTCACTTTCCTTTCTTTTAAGGAGGTCTTTTGTCCTCCTTCTGTCTGCGGCGAAATTGTCGTCGCAAACGAATATATAGCTTGCCTTCACATTGCTTAATTCCTTCATAACCCGGTCAATGCTTTTAAGGCGGTACTTCCTTCCGTAAAAATTCGTAACAGTGCAGAACTGGCAGTCATAAGGGCATCCTCTCGATGTCGTCATCGGACAAACGCTGATTTTATTATATCCTTCGATTAAAGAGAAGTCAGGAAGAGGGGAATCGTCAAGAGATGAGAGAAGAGGTCTGTCGCTGTTATGAAATATCTCTCCCGTGGATGTTTTAAATGACAGTCCTTTAATTTCCCCAAAATCTCTTTTTCCTTCCAGTGCATCAACCAATTCGGTAATCGTGTTTTCGCCTTCCCCGCGCACAACATAATCGCAGTATTGAAGACTCTCTTCCGCCATAAATGTAGGGTGAAATCCTCCCATTACAACGGGTATGCCTTTTTTCCTGAGTTTATTTGCAATGGCATATCCCCGCGGCGCAGTGGAGGATGTGCAGGAAATCCCAACCAGGTCCGATGAAAGAGCGGTGTCGTAATCAACCCCTTTGATGTCTTCCACATAAACTTTAACGCTACACCCTCTTGCTTTTAAGTTTGCCCCTAACACGGGCAGTCCGAGGCGCGGGATTTTGTAATAGCTGAATATATGGGAACCGGGCGAAGACGGCTCAATAAGCGTTATATTTTTTACTTTCCCCTGATTATGATAAGCTGTATCCATAAGGCGTTTTACGCTTTAAAAAGTGTAATGATTTAAGGGTATACATAAAGT
>CAZJVM010000101.1:0-7243 GCA_964549305.1 uncultured bacterium | reverse complement strand
AAATAAAATGGTTTTGATTTTGCTCATTATGCTTTTATCTATGGCAGTGTCATACCCCTGCGTCTCTGCTGCTTTTCTGTGTGATTAAACCCTTCCTTCGTGATATATGGAAATCATAAAACTTACATCTCCAATTTAAAAAATGTTTTTACCAACGACACCTGAAGAATTAAAAAAGCTTGGCTGGGATAGCCCTGACATAATTATCGTATCAGGTGACACATACATTGACAGCCCCTTTATGGGTGCCTCTCTCATTGCGCGACGCCTTTCTGAGGCGGGATTCAAAGTGGGCATAATAGCTCAGCCCGGGATTGGAAGCGGTGAAGATATAACCCGCCTTGGTGAGCCGAAACTTTTCTGGGGAATTACCGCAGGTGCAACCGATTCTATGGTTGCCAATTATACTGCATCGGGCAAGAGGCGAAAGAGCGATGATTTTACCCCCGGAGGAATAAACGACAGAAGGCCTGACAGGGCGACAATCGCCTATACAAACCTTATCAGAAGATATTTCAAAAACACCGCGCCAATAATTCTCGGAGGTGTCGAAGCGAGTTTAAGGCGCGTTGTCCATTACGATTTTCACGATAACGCATTGAGAAGACCAATCCTTTTTGATTCGAAAGCGGATATCCTTGTCTACGGAATGGGCGAAAGGGCGGTTTTAGAGTTGGCGGAGAAACTGACGCGGGGCGAAGATTTTAAAGATGTCAAAGGAATCTGCTACATTTCGAAAACCACTTGTTCCGACTACATAACGCTCCCTTCCTTTGAAGCAGTGAAAAAATCAAAAGAAGAATTTATCAGAATGTTTCAACTTTTTTATGAAAACAATGACCCCCTGAACGCGCGAGGATTGTGCCAGAAAACAGGCGACAGGTTTCTTGTCCAAAATCCGCCCGCAGACCATCTTACGAGTGATGAGGTTGACGCTGTCTATGATATGGATTTTACGCGCGAGGTGCATCCCTGTTATCTTAAGCGCGGTAAGGTGAAAGCGCAGGATACGATAAAATTTTCATTGACCACTCACAGAGGGTGCATAGGAGAATGCAATTTCTGTTCCATCACGGTGCATCAGGGAAGAAGAATAATTTCGCGAAGCAGAAAATCGGTGCTTCGTGAAGCGAAAAAAATTGCGGCTCTTAGGGGTTTTCGCGGTTATATAACTGATGCGGGAGGACCAACGGCGAATATGTATAAAGTCGAGTGCAAAAAAAAATCAGATTCAGGAAATTGTATTAAAAAAAGATGTCTTTATCCTCATATCTGTCCTTCTTTGAATATTTCACACAAGCACCAGATAGAATTGCTGAAAAGCATCGCAGAGATAAAGGGGGTTAAAAAAGTGTTTCTCTCATCGGGAATAAGGCACGACATTGTTATGGGAGACAAAAAATACGGAAATAAATATCTTAAGGCAGTAATAGAAAACCATACTTCGGGACAGTTAAAAATCGCGCCTGAGCACACCGAAGATGAAGTGCTCGAAATTATGGGGAAATGCGGCAGTGATTATCTTGAAGCTTTCAGGGACAAGTTTTATGATTTGAACAAAAAAACGGGTAAAAAGCAGTTTCTCACATACTATATAATTGCCGCCCATCCCGGATGCAGGGAAGACCATATGAGGCGCTGTGCCGGATTTTTTAAAAGGAAACTTGGTGCAAGCCCCGAGCAGGTGCAGATTTTCACTCCCACGCCATCAACCTATTCAACACTTATGTACTATACAGGTTTAAATCCATTTACGGGGGAAAAGATATTTACGGAAAGGTCCCAAAGGGGAAAAGAGAATCAGAAAAGGATATTTACAGGCGGGAAAAAACGTAAATGATTTGCAGTCGCTATGTGCTGTTCTTTTCAAGAATCGTTATGGTGCGCCTTGCGCGTGATTTGGGAAGAAGGTATGAAAGTTCTTCCGAGATTTTAAATTTGCCCTTCTCTATTATCTTTTTTTCCTCTTTGGCAAATTTTCGATAGAGAAGGACTATGCCGTCATCTGAAAGCAACTGATACATTGCCGAGAGAATTCCGAGGTCAGGTTTTACCGCTTTTGACGTGATAATATCGATCTCTTTCCCGATTAGTGTTTCCGATTCGATGAAGGGAAACCTGTTGCAGTGAACTTCAAATTCAGTCAATTTTAAAGTCCTTGCAATGTGTTTCAGAAAATTAACCTTCTTCATCCTGCTTTCAATAAGATGCATATTCAACTGAGGACGCATAATCTTGAGGGGGATTGCCGGGAAACCTCCCCCCGACCCCAAATCAAGAAGCGTCGCTTTTTCCGAAAATTTGTCAATCTGCCACTTAATGGGCATACAGGAGTCAAAAAGCTGTTTTTCCGCAAGTGACATTACGTCCCGCGAACCGGTAAGATTTATTTTTTTATTCCATTTTAAAAGCTCGGCAACATAGGAAATCATACTCTTCGTTTTCGCATCGGACTGTATGTATCTTGCAATGCGGAAAACCTCTTTCACACAGGCATCCACTTCAGGCGCTTGCTGAGTTTCCTTTGCGATATTTTTCCTGTCTCTGTTCATATTGTCAGTATTCCGGCGGAGATATTATCCTTTGAACATTTTTTTATATATATCATAAGTATGGAAATTGCCGCAGGGGTGATTCCGGAAATTCTCGATGCCTGTCCCAGAGTGAGCGGTTTAATCTCATCGAGTTTTTCCCTGACCTCCTTTGAAAGTCCGCCCACAGACGAGTAATCAAGTGAAGAAGGTATCCTGATTTTCTCAAGACGTTCCATCTGCTCGACTACCGATTCCTGCCTTTTTATGTAACCTTCATATTTTATTTCGATTTCCACCTGTTTTTCAACATCTGCGGATTTGCAGGTTTTTTTCGTCAAGGGATAAAGATCGCGGTACCCTATCTCCTGCCTTCTCAAAAGGTCGGCAAAAACCGCCGGAGTTTTAAGGGACGGTGTGCCTATGGACTCGAGGTATGAATTCGTCTTCTTGTCCGGATTTACCACTGTTTCGTGAAGGAATGTAATGTGCGTGGAAACTGCCCTGCGCTTTTTATCGAAGGCGCGGTAGGAATCCTCATCTATGAGTCCGTATCGGTATCCGAAATCCGTAAGGCGCATATCGGCGTTATCCTGTCGAAGCAGAAGACGATGTTCAGCGCGCGATGTAAACATCCTGTAGGGTTCTTTTGTGCCCAATGTAACGAGATCATCAGTCAAGACTCCTATGTATGCTTTTGTGCGCGAAAGCACAAATCCCTCTTCGTTCCTTGTTTTAAGCACAGCGTTAATGCCTGCCATTAGTCCCTGTGCCGCCGCCTCCTCATAACCTGATGTGCCGTTTATCTGACCCGCGAGAAAAAGCCCTTCCACCGCTTTTGTCTCAAGTGTGGGATTAAGCTGTGTAGGTGGGGCAAAATCATATTCAACTGCATATCCCGGGTGAATAATCTTTGCTTCTTCCAGCCCTTTGATTTTATGTATGAAATTTAACTGTACATCTTCGGGAAGACTCGTGGAGATGCCGTTTGGATAGATGAGGGTGCTATTTTTGCCTTCAGGTTCGAGAAATATCTGATGAGCCGTTTTATGAGGAAACTTTACCACTTTATCCTCAATTGATGGGCAATAACGCGGTCCTGTTCCCACAATCACCCCTGAATATAGGGGTGATTTGTCAATATTGTCCCTTATTGCCCTGTGAACGTCTTCATTTGTATGAGTTATATAGCATATTGCGAAATTATCGGGTATTTTGCTAGTAAAGTGGGAGAACTTTATCAATAAATCATCACCTTTTTGCTCAATCATAGAACTAAAATCGATAGAATCGCGATCAAGTCGCGCCGGTGTGCCTGTCTTCAGACGTCCAAGTTTTATGCCGAGTTTCTCAAGACTTCGCGATATTCCCATCGACGCAGTGTCGCCAAGTCTTCCTCCGGCGGTCTGTTTAAACCCTGTGTGCATAACCGCACCGAGAAATGTGCCTGTTGTAAGAATTACGGTTTTTGCCGAAATGCGTGTGCCGTCTGCAAGTTTTACGCCTTCAACCTTATTGTCTTCGGCGATGATTTCTTCCGCTTCTCCCTCAATCAGAGTGAGTCCTTTCTGATTTTCAATGGTCCTTCTCATTCGCAGGGAGTATTCCTCCTTGTCTGCCTGCGCACGCGGACCCCACACAGCGGGGCCTTTTTTCGTGTTGAGCATTCTAAACTGTATTCCCGTATCATCGATGGCTTTTCCCATTTCACCGCCCAGTGCGTCGATTTCGCGAACGAGATGCCCCTTTGCCACACCTCCTATTGCGGGATTGCAGGACATAAGCGCGATTCGTTCGGCATTCAGGGTGACTATCGCCGTCTTCGCGCCCATCCGCGCCGTTGCCAGTGCCGCCTCGCATCCCGCGTGCCCCGCCCCCACCACTATGCAATCATATGATGTGAGGTCGTGCCTTACGGCATTTTCGTTTTTTTCGTTCATCAAAAAGAGTTTCCCCTGTGATTATTCCCTGAGGTTCAGGATAAAGCGGGATAATATTTCTTTAAAAGTAAGTTGTCAAACTGAGGTTTTCGTTGAAGCTTTGTCCGTTAAGTCGCCCAATACTCTAAACCATTGCCCGCGCGAGCTTGTCTGCCACATCGTTTCCGAATGTTTTTTCGAGCCATTTTCTTTCAGGCTCTCTTTCAAACATTATTTTTACCATATAATCGCGCCTGTATTCGATTTGCTTCGCCTCTTCCTCGCTCACGGGTTTCTCATCCCCGATTATTTTTAGCTCGGCATCGAGATATTCATAGAATAAGGAGTGCACCTTTTCCTCGTTTTCCATTGCCGTGGCGGACATAAAGAAGTAGGGGGATGCAGTCGCCCTTACCCACGAGCGGTTTGAGATGCGCCAGTTGAAGCAGGACGCTTTCTTTTCCCTGAGATATGTTTCCGTGAGCGCTTCGTAATACTTGTCTATGTAATCCTGCCTTATGGCAAGGTCTGTTGCCGGATAGAGGTCCACATCAAACTGAATCTTCTTCGGCTCGCCCATAATATTGTAATTGAAGGAGTAGAGGGGAATGTTGTAGTTGCGTTTCGGCTTAATCGTAACATTGACATATTCCATTCCTTCCATAGGCATAAACTCGGCAAAGGAAATTTTTTCTATCTTCTCAGATGAGTATGCCTTGAGAGTGCCCACTTCCTTTCCTTCAAGTGTACGGATTGTTTCAAGGTCGCTGAATTCCTCGATTTCGCTCAGTTCGATTTTTTCAGAAATCCTTCTGAAACATTCCTTGCTGAGTTTCTTTTCCAATTTTTTTCTCCCTTTGCAATTTTAAATGAATTTATGAAGTCCGAGTTTTTTCATTTTTTCCCCGCTCAGGTTTCCCTCTTTATCCCAATCGCGTTCGCCATAGTAATCTGCAATCATCTTTTCCATCTGAGGCAGATGCTCTGCTGCCGGACCCTGCCCGCGCCTGAGAGTGACGAATCTTTCAGGCAGTCGGTCTTCGGTGTGAGAGAGTCCAAGTTTCCTGTTTATAATATGCTTCAGGTTGAATATTCTTTCCCCGCACAAAATAAGGTCATCGATGCCCTTTTCCATTCCCGTCGCAAGTGCAAACCATTCCGTCACTTCCCTGGCCGTTATTCCGGAGTATGACGATGGCGAATAATACTGCGCGTATCCTGCCTGCGAGAAGATGCAAAGTACAAGGGAGTTGAGAAGCGTGGAGTAATTCTGCCTGCGCGCAACCATTTGCGCCGTGCCATCAGTGTCGAATCTGATTTTTAAAAGGTCTGCAAAATCGGAGTCGCCTACACGCGGGTTTGATGCCGAGAGATGACTTGCCCCCCTGTTGTCCGTAGCGTATGTGAGTGCCATGAAGTTATGCGTGCGCGGGTCGTGCGCCGGTATTTCAAGCCCTTTCGTGTGAAGGGCGAAGCGTTTCGCCTCTGTGCCGATTATCCCCGCCGCGCGCCTCGTGCCTTCGGCAAGCACTTCGCCCAATCCTTCACGCCTGCATATCTTTTCAAGCATCTTCTTTGCCGCGTCGCAGTTGCCGAATTCGAGTACGATTCCGTCAGTATCCTTTTTCGTGATGATTCCTTCTTCGTAACACTCCATTGCAAAGGAGAGGACGCCTCCGGCGGAAATTGAATCCACCGCGTTTCGGTTGCATATGTCATACAATTCCTGCACCACGCGCATATCGGTTATGCCAAGCTGTGAGCCGAGGGGGGCGAAGGATTCCCACACCGACTGCCTGATGCCGTTGTGAGTGTTTGACTCCACACAGCCCGTTCTGCATCCTGAGCAAAGATAGGGTTTAGCAGATTCGATATGCTTTCCCGCCTCATCGAGAAGCGCTTCCTTGAAACCTTCGATATTGCCTTTTCGCCAGTTCTCGACTCCGTGGCGTCCGTCATCTATGAATCCGGAGAATACGAATTGCGCTTTTTTAAGACGGTGTTCCTTGTCAGTTGAAAGGGGAGGCAGTGTTTCTTTTATGGATTTGATGAGGTTTGCTTCATTGTATAATTCAACTTTGCCACTTCCGCGCACTGCAACCGCTTTGAGGTTTTTCGAGCCCATCAGCGCGCCGAAACCGCACCGTGCCGCCATCCTCGACGCAGGTCCGTCATTTAGGATACAGGCGAATTTTACGAGATTTTCACCGGCAATTCCAATCGATGCGATTGCTGTTTTTTCACCAAGTTCGTCTTTAAGGATTTTATCTGTCTGCCAGCAGTCCTTGCCGCGAAGATGCGAGGCATCCTTTATTGTTGCCCCTTCATCGCATATATGGAGATAAACATCACGCTCTGCCTTGCCGCTGATTTTTATTCCGTCATATCCCGCGCGTTTGAGCTCGCGTCCCCAACTTCCCCCGGAATATGATTCTCCCCATATTCCCGTAAGGGGCGATATTCCCGCCACGCAGTGCCTTCCGCTCCAGGGCACTACTGTCCCTGTAAGAGGGCCTGTCATAAAGATGAGGGGTGAGTCTTCGTGAAGGGGAGGGGTATCGGGAATCAGGGATTCGGCAATGAGTTTCGCGGCGATTCCTCCACCGCCTATGAATGTTTCCGCGTCTTCATCAGTTAGAGGTATGTCGCTGATTTTTTCGTCTGAAAGATTGACATCCAGTATTTTTCCCGTGAATCCTTTGTATTTCATCTTACATTGATTTTTTGAGGAGATATTTTTTCAAGTTTTCTATAAATTCAGGATTAAGTCAAAAAAATATTTCTTTGGAAAAG
>CAZJVM010000100.1:0-7575 GCA_964549305.1 uncultured bacterium | reverse complement strand
TAAATGGTCCCATCGTCTAGCGGTTTAGGATATCGGCCTCTCACGCCGAAGACACGGGTTCGATTCCCGTTGGGACTATCCCTATCCTATGTTTAACTTCATAGTAATTCGATATTCGTCAAAAAAATCACTCCAATTGAACTCCAAGAGTCAAATAAATGCCGTTATTTCTGATTTGCGCATTATTCTATTTGCTAACATATTGAAATAATGGACATTATAAAATAATAACTTTTTTTTCAATCTGGCACAATATTTGCATAAATTAGAAAGATATTTTTATCGTTTATTAAATCTGGCACAGGGAAACTTTGAAAAATGAAAGATAAAAAAAATCCGAAAACCAAAAAACGAAAAAGAGTCATTATCGCCATAATGGCGCTGATTGCCATCGAATGCGCGGCAATTATCCTCTCCTACAATATATACGTGAAAAATAGCGAAGCGATAGTTGCGCAATTTAATAAGCGCCAATATCTGATTGCCAGGGAAGTGGGATTCAGAATCAGCGATTTTTTCGAAAATGTGAAGAAAGAAATGAATTTTATGGATAATCATCCTCCTATAATTTCAGGCGATAGTGAAAAAACCGCCGCGCAGATGCGTTCTTTCTACGACAGATTAAAGGACGAGGTGTTATCATTCAGGCGCCTCGATGAAAAAGGAATAGTAACCCACATCTTCTCAGAAAACCCCGACATAAACCCGGCGGAGAGAAAAGATGAAAGCGAAACCGTTTATTTTCAGGCGTGCAAAACAAGCGGAAAACCTTTTCTCTCCGACAAACTCGCCTACGAAGACGGAAAAAGAGTGATAACTCTTGCCTTGCCCCTGCTTGAGTCAACGGACAGAGGAGAGAAAATATTCAAAGGAATTATCAGTTGCGATATCAGCCTTAATTGGATTACGGAAAATTTTGTTTCCAAATCACAAATTGACAGCGTGGGATACCTCACCATAATAGATGCAAACGGCACACTTTTAAGCGAAATAAAGCATCCGGAAATGATTTACAATAATATCTTTTCACGAAGCGAAAGATGCTTCGAATGCCACACATCATTTGAAACGCTGGAGAAAATGGTGCTGAAAGGAGACGGAATTTTCAGATACCGCGTAAAGGGCGAAAAGGAAAAATATCTGGCGGCATCCACGGTTTCTCTTCCCGGAGCAAAATGGATTATAGCATTCAATATTCCCGTATCTGAACTTCAGGCAATAACGAACAATATGCTGGTGCAGACAGGAATGTTGATAATATTGATAATAGCGACCATTGCAATGGCGATTTTCCTCGTATTCAGGGTAAAAAAGGACAACGAGATATCCGGACTCATTGAAACTAATCTCGAAGAAACGGTAAAAACAAAGGAAATGCTCGAGAACATCATACAGTCGTCAGTTGACGGTATTCTGATAGTGGAAAACACCGGAATGATGACGGCATCAAATGATGCGGCAAAAAATATTCTCGGATACAGCGATGATGAGTTTAAAGAAATGCATACATCTATGCTTGCCTCTCCCGACAACGAATCTCTTCAGAAAAGAAGAGAAGCCCTCGAAGAGCTTTTTGAAAAGGGGAGAGTCAGGACACACGAAACCTTGTGGAAGAGAAAAAACGGAGACATTTTCCCCGTAGAATCTACTAACAGCCTCATCAAAGACGCAGAAGGAAATTTTATTGGTGGCATTATCATCTTCAGGGATGTCACAGAGAGGAAACAGCTTCAGGAAGCACTCGTCAACGCCCAGAGACTTTCTGCAGTTGGTGAAATAGGAATTACCGTCAAACACGAAATAAACAATCCCCTTGGCGGAATCATCGGATACAGCGAACTGATTTTAAAGCACAAGGAAAATCTTACGGAAAAAGACCAAAATCGAATGGAAGAAATTCACAAAATGGCAATACGCATCAGGGACGTAATCAACAAAATTGAAACCATTAAAGAGGTAAAAACCGTTGATTATGTGGACGGCATAAAGATGGTGGATATCGAAAAAGAAACAAAAGCCAAATCTGAATAATCTTTATTTCTCCGCCAGTCGCTTTCCCGCTTCGAATGCCTTTTTCAAACCTTCCTCATCAGAGCCGATAATTCCCTTTTCCGTACAGAAAGAAGCATAAACCGCTTCCTCGATAATTACTCCGTGCCATGCCATCAAATTGATATGATGCTCTATGACATTTTCAAATGACGATTTTCCCGGCGCGCCCCACGTTACGATAACTGCGCCTTTTCTCATCTCCTCCTTTTGCCACATCCAGGGAAGCCTGCCCAAACCGTAAAGGCGGTCGTGGTAGTTTGCAAGTACGGCGCTTTCTCTTCCCGTGTATATGGGAAAGGCCTCGATGAGAATGTCGCAACTGACGAACTTTTCATAAAGTCCGGGAGTCATATCATCCTTAATAGTGCAGTAGTTTTCAAGCTCCTTCTTCGTACAGGCATCACACCCGGTGCAGAATCTAATATTCATCTTTGAAAGAAAGACCTTTTCCACTTCCGCGCCTGTCGATTCAGCGCCCTTCAACATCTGGTCCAAAAGAATATCCGTATTACCCCCCTTGCGCGGGCTTCCCAAAATCGCGGTTATTTTAGGTTTTTCCGTTTTTCTTTTTTCGATTCTCGCGTCCAAAGGGGCACTCCACGCGCTAACCGAAGGGGCAAACCCGCCCATATCCTTTTTAAAACCGACCTGAAGGGATTCCCCTTTGCTTCTTGCAACTGCCGATTTTATTCTCCAGCCGTTTTCTGAAAAAGGCCAATGGTCGGGCACTTCGAGCATAGTTTTCTCATCGAGTTCTTTTTGCCCTTTCGTTGCGGCAAGCTGTTTTCCGATGAGCAAAAGCTTTTCTCTCCATCTGTCCCTTACAATCGAGGGCCAGGAGGTAAGCATAATTTCAATAATGTCACGGGCATCCTTTGAAACGGTAATATCAGCCATTTGAACAATTCTCCTTTTAATCCGGTTCGTTTTACAGATAAAAAATATACTATATTTCGTTTATTTTTTTTTCTATTTCAATAGCTTTTTCTGATATTTTCAAAAAATTAACAAATTTTTAATGATTTACCGCTGCAAAGAAGCATATATTTGACAGAAAATTAAGATTTCTGATAGAATGTTAATTTAATTACATAAGGAGTTTTTATTATGTCTACCGTATTAGTTATACACGGCCCAAACCTCAATATGCTCGGCGTGAGAGAACCGAAAATTTACGGAAAAACAACTCTTGACTCAGTAAACAAGAGTCTTGAGACCGTGGCAAAAAAAGCCGGAGTTTCCATAAAATTCTATCAGTCGAATTATGAAGGGGAGATAATCGACCTCATTCAGCGCCTTTATAAAAAAATTGACCTCATAATAATCAATCCCGGAGGACTTACGCATACTTCCATTTGCCTTCGCGACGCGCTTCTTTCCACAAGCACGCCCCTTATCGAAGTTCACATCTCGAACATTTACGCGCGGGAAGAATTCAGGAGAAAATCCCTCATATCGGACATTGCCATAGGCACGATTTCGGGATTCGGCACAAAAAGCTATGTGTTTGCCCTTATGGCAGGAATCGATTTCATTAAATCAAAAAGCAAGCAGAAGAAATAAAAAGTGACAAAAAAAAATCCGGCAGAAAGAATTCCGGAACTTCAAAGGTTTCTGAAAAAAAATAAAGTATCCGCCTTTCTCATTACCAATCTCACTAATATACGCTATCTGTCCGGATTTACGGGCACCACTGCCTTTATGATTGTAACGGGAAAGGACTCACTCTTTCTCACCGATTTCAGATATACCACACAGGCAAAGAAGCAGGTACACTCATCGAAAATATTCGAAATTAAATCGATGCTCAAAGGAATTAGCGATGCCTGCAAATCGTTGAGAATAAAAAATCTCGCTGTGGAATCTACAAATTTACAGCTTGCCCATTTTAACAATCTCAGGAAAGAACTCAGCGGGATTAATCTAATATCATCTGCGGGCATAGTTGAAAAACTTCGCCTCGTAAAAGACGAAAAGGAATTGAAGCTTATAAAAAAAGCAATCAATATCTCCGCAAAGGCAATTAAAGAGACTATTCCTCTTATAAAGGAAGGAGTTGCTGAAAGGGATATCGCTCTTGAGCTTGAATTCAGAATGAGGCGACTCGGCGCCGAAAAAAACGCTTTTGATATTATCGTTGCATCGGGTCATCGCTCATCTATGCCACACGCAGTGGCAGGAAGGAAAAAAATAAAAAACGGAGATTTGATAACCATTGATTTCGGATGCGTTTTCAATGGATACAATTCGGACATAACAAGGACATACTGCCTCGGACAAGCATGCAGTAAAGAAAAGAAAACTTTCGAACTTGTCCTTGCAAGCCAAAAGGTGGCATTTGACAACATCAAAGAGGGAATGCTGTCTGCAGATGCAGACAAAACAGTGAGGGATTTCTTTGCCCGGCAAAATGTTGCCCGGTTCTTCGGGCACGGTTTAGGACATGGCGTAGGCCTCGATATCCATGAACATCCGGCGCTTTCACCTGGTACAAATGAAACACTCACTGAAGGTATGGTCTTTACCATCGAGCCGGGGCTTTATTTCCCGAAAAAGCACGGAGTAAGAATAGAAGATATGGCAACGATAAAAAATGGAAAACTGCAGATTCTTACAAAATCGATTGACAAGGTTTTCGAGATTTAGCCTAAAAGAAATTCTCGCGCCACCAGTCATAGGGGGCATCGGCGCGCGCAGATTCTTTAAATTCATCCCACTTCGCTTTTACTCTTTCGTAATTACTTTTTGCGGCATCGAGCTGTTGTTGCGCCTCCTGCCGGTCTGAGTTTGTATAATTTTTTCTTGAATAGGATGAAGTTGTGCGTCTCTTGTAAGATTCGGCATTCTTGACCATTTCTTCCGCTTCCGAGAGTTCGGATTCAATCTTTGATTTTTTCTCTTCCCATTCGTTTAATTCCTCTTCCTTTCTCTTCTTCTCCTCTTCTGCGCGCGCTTCGTCCTTGTCAAAACCTCCATCAGAAAGTTCCTTATAACTTCCGCTTTCCTCTTTTTTACTTGTAGTCATACCGGTTTTTTCCGCTTCGTCCTTCAGCGTGGCAGGAATTTTCTCCGGTGAGTCAACGATGTGCACCATACCTTTTTCATCGGTGTATTTGTATATTCCGGAAGACGACGGCGAAGAGGGACAAATAACCGCTAAAGCGATAATGCACAAAAAAGATAAAAATATTCTAAAAGGCATAGTTTCAATCCTTTGCTGAATATTTAACTACTGCATCCATATATAATTTAAAATTCTTTTTCATCTCCGTCAAACTGTCTCCGCCTAATTTTTCGAGAAACGCGTTTGCCACTTCATATGCTACAACTGCCTCTCCTACCACTGACGCGGCAGGCACGGCGCAGACATCTGATCTTTCGACTGCCGCTTTCACTGTTTTTCCCGTCTTCAAATCAACGGAGCGAAGGGAATTTATAAGCGTTGGAATGGGCTTCATCACGGCATTCACCACAATATTCTCACCATTGCTTATCCCGCCTTCAATGCCTCCCGCATTGTTGGTACGTCTGTAAAATCCTCCTGTTTTCTTTCCCCTGAAAGCGTATGAAGGCCTTGGTTTCCTGAAAAATATTTCATCATGTGCCTTTGAACCGGGAAGCGCGGCAGATTCAAATCCCGCTCCGAATTCAACTCCCTTAATCGCCTGCACGCTCATAAGCGACATGGCAATGCGCGCATCGAGTTTTCTGTCCCACTGAAAGGAATTTCCCAGTCCCGCAGGAGGGTTTGTCACGATAATCTGAAAAATGCCCCCTACGGAATCACCGCTCTTTTTTGCGGAATCTATCACTTTACGCATCTTTTCCGCGGCTTTGCCATCCACACATCTCACATCGGATTTCTCCGATTTTCTGAATATTTCAACGGGATTTGTGGAAATGTTTTCAACTTTTGCATCGCCGATTTGAAGGACCGTGCTTATCACCCTTATATCAAAGCATTTCAGAAGTATTCTCGCAACGGAGCCCACGGCAACTCTGCAAGCTGTTTCCCTCGCGCTTGAGCGCTCGAGAATGTTGCGCATATCCTTCTCTAAATATTTAAGTCCCCCTGCAAGGTCAGTGTGCCCGGGGCGGGGAATTGTAAGAGGGTCTTCTCTTTTACTGCGCGGAAGAATGGACATTTTGTTTTTCCAGTTTTCCCAATCCCTGTTTCTTATCACCAATGAAAGGGGGGCGCCTGTTGACATTCCGAATCTGACTCCCGATGTGATTTCGACTTCATCGCGCTCAATCTTCATACGTCCGCCTCTGCCGTAACCCTGCTGTCTTCGGCGAAGCTCGTTATTTATCTCCTCTCCGGTAATCTTCAATCCCGAAGGCACTCCGTCAACAATGGTATTTATCAGCTTTCCGTGCGATTCTCCCGCTGTAAGATATCTCAACATTTTTCAGTCCCTGTATAATTGTTTTTTAAAAGACTGTTACAGAATAACTCAATTTAAAGCATTTTTGAATAAAAAAAGGGCTCCCGTCTTAAAAACGGGAACCCTGGTACTCTCCTTCTTAATTCAAAACGCTATTTCGCCGTTACGGCAAATTCATTCGTGTAGTCTGAATAAGCGCCGCCGCTGAATGCCCTTACTCTGAAGATATATGTCTTTCCTGCTGTAAGCCCCGATGCGAAATCGGTTACACCTGTTGTTCCGGCAGGCACTATACCTATTTCGCTAAAGCTTCCGCTTGAAGTTGATTTCATCTCAATTAAAAATGCCGTTTCATTGGTGCTGTTATCCGTCCAGCTTAAATCAACTCCAGACGTCGTTGCTGTATTGCCCGTAAGAGTCGTAGGCGCTGTAACTCCCAGAGTAGCGACGGATATTTCATCGGAATATACAGAATAAACCGCTCCATTGGAAAATGCCCTGATTCTGTAGTAGTAAACCTTGCCCGGCTCAAGACCGATGTCATCGGTGTAGGAAGTCGTATTTGCGTCAACGGTGACGATTACTTTGTATGTTCCGATTCCGCCGCCTGCCGTGGCGTCTTCCTCCGCCCTTTCAATAGAGAATCCCACTTCGTTACTGCTGTTGTCCGTCCAGCTCAATGCTATCTCGAGACGGTTTGCCTGCACCGCCGCCGCCGCAAGCGCCGAGGGGGCATCGGGCTGGAAATCAGGCGTTCTGATAACAACCGTATTCGTGGCAGAAGAATCGCCTTTGGCGTTTCTTGCCACAACCTTATAGTAGTATGTGGTGTCAGGCGAAGCGGTCGTATCGCTGTATAATGTTATATCAACGCTTGTCGTATCAATCTCCGTAAATGGACCGCCACTGCTTGTTGCGCGGGATAGGGCAAATGATGTTTCGTTAATGCTGTTGTCATCCCAGGTGAGGTCAACCTGCGTGCTGACAGATGATGTTGCCGCAAGGTTTGTCGGCGCGACTGGAGTCTGCGTTTCAACAAGCGTATCAGCGAATACTTCCTGAGAATAATCGGAGAAGGCGTTTTCGTCTCCGCTTTCAAGGGCGCCTTTGCTGAATGCCCTCACCCTGTAGTAGT
>CAZJVM010000099.1:0-7753 GCA_964549305.1 uncultured bacterium | reverse complement strand
GGAGCGCGCATGACTGGCAGTCATGAGGTCACGGGTTCGATCCCCGTCAGCTCCATTTCATTATTTCAATCCATTTGTCTGTCTAAACCTGCCGAGGACTTCCAGTAACGCCGTTGTATATTTTAAATTCTTTGACGGGCATTTTTCGATGCAAATTCCGCAACCTGTGCAGTTGACGCTCTTCAGCGGAATATTCTTTTTAACCGCAGCGTGGACATCTACAGACATTTTGCAGGAATCATTACACATATTGCACCCGGTACAACGCGTAAGATTTGTTTCAATTTTTTGTCCCAGCAACCGTCCCGCAACTCCGAGAAACCATCCCGCCGGACAATAATAACAGTACCCCCTCCCTCCAACGAAAATCCACAAAATCATCATAAGAATCAATTCAAAAACAAGGTATTTCATTCCTTCGATTGCATTCAGAGTTTTCAACGGGATAAAAGTCACTCCCGTAACGCTATAAGCAATCCAAAGAGATATGACGAAAAAATTAAGAAAAATCATCAGTGCCTGAATTACAGAAAGAATGTTTTTCACTGGTTTTTTCACCTGCTTTGAATAGGGGCGTTTCCTGTTATGGGGAATAAAGGGAAGCGCTTCCCCCATTGATTCGGCGTGGCATCCGTTAAAAAGGCATATCATACTGCACTGCCATCTTCTTCCGAGGAAAAGCGTCCCGGCAAAAACCACAAACTGATAAAACAGGTAAAGTGAAAAAAGAATCATCGGGCCTTCGATTCCAAAAGGATATGAAAATGTTTTACCCCAGTAGGCGCCCGTAGAATATAGCTGAAAAGGAAACGTTGACCACGGAAAAGGCATAAACGCTATGGATATTGACCAGAAATCCGTGGCGACGGGAAGAATGACAAGACAAACGAGTACCACAATAGAAAAACTCAGCAGGCTCAGAAACCGGAATCCCGCGAGCCCGTTACGCTTTTTTTTCAAAATGCGGATGGTAAAAAATGACCCGATAATTACAATCGCCGCCCTGCCTATATTTTCAAAAAGGTCAAAGAGCGTCTTGAAAAACTCCTGAGAGGAATTGAGAGAGTTTCGGCTTCCTGCCATTCCAAATCCCACAATCAGGCAAAGGACAACAAGAATTACGGCAGATGCGCGTATAATCAGAAAGTTTATATCTCTTTTCATTTCGAGACTTCTACAATTTTATGGCGCATCTTTCAAAGTAATTTTTCAGAAATCAGTTTAAATAGATGAACCAATTAATAATATATTCAGATGCGAATAACACACATTTTTAACAATTATAGTCTTGATTTATAACATTGGCATTGTTATTGTCTCAGGAGGTATTTGAAAATGTTTTGCAGGCGGGGCATTAATGAAAATAACATAGATGCAAAAGAAAGTTTTTTAATTTTCACAGATGGAAAAATATAACAGAAAAGAAAAAATCCTCGATGCCGCACTTGAAATATTCAGTTCAAACGGATTCAAGGAAACAACCATTAGGGATATTGCCAAAAAAGCCGGAGTCGGTCTCGGAACAACCTTCTATTATTTCAAGGACAAGGACGATCTTTTTTATTCCGTAATATTCAGGGAAGTCGAAAAGGAAAGGAAAAAAGTTTTAAAGCGCCTTAAGGAAATCGAAAAAAATGAGAAAAATCCCTACAAGCTTCTAAAAAAACGGCTCTTCAATTCTATTGAAACTCTTGAGTCGAACGAACTGCTAAAAAAAATCTTCCTGAAAGACCCCAGTCTGGTTCTTCCCTATTTTCACGATACTTTTCACGAGCAGTATCTCGAAAGGATGCTTAAAGGGCTCGAAAGTCTCATAATCGACGGCATAAATCAGGGATATCTGAAAAAAATAGACACAAATATGGCGGCGCTTTCCCTTATAAGCATTCTCAATTCCTTTATGCTCGCATCTACCGAGCAGAGCAAATATGTGGATATCGGAAAGCTTATACGGTTTTCGGGAAGTCTTCTAATAGACGGCATGAAAAAAGAGCCGAAGAGCAAACAATAGGCAGAGATTTCCAACCCCCGGTTTTTACTTAAGAGACCCGGGAATTTCAATATCGTAATCGTTTCCGTAAAGAGTCAACATTTGCAGCGCTCTCCTTCCGTACGCGCTGTTCCTGTTAACAAGGGCAATTTCCTTATAAAGCATAAGAGCTCTTTCGTTCTGTTCATCCTTCCATAAAGATTCCGCGAGAATGCCCATCGCCCTTATCTTCAGGTCGGCATCGTCAAATTTCTTCAGATAACTCTTAAGCCTTTTTATGGCAGGCCTGTACATCCCTATTTTGTAATAGAATCTTCCCACATTGTAATCGTGTTCGGCAATGCGTTTTTCGCAAAATGCTATTCTCTCTCCCGCGATATCATAGAAAATACTGCCGGAATAGTTATCCCTTACAATCTGAAAATTATCCAAAGCGTCCAGGGTGGCAGTCTGGTCAAGCTGGCTTGGCAATATCTGAAAAAAATTAGACATTCCTATTCTGTAATAAGCAAAGGGAATCTCTCTGTGCGCGGGATGATATTTCGTAAATTCCTGATATTCGGCAATCGCCTCTTCATATTTTTCGTCGGCATAATATCCATTTGCCGCGAAAAGACGCGCGCGGGATACTTTGATACTGTCGGGAAAATTAAATTTAATTTTTTTGTAAACATCTACGGCATTATTGTAATCTTCCTTGTCAGCAAGTTTTTTCCCGTAGGCAAAAAGCTCCATAACCGTAAGGTTGTTGGTAACCGGAGGGGCAGAACACCCCATATCCACAGACAATAAACTCGCCAGGGCAATGACCGCAAACAGTATTTTTATTTTTCCTATTCTTTCCATTCCATTACTTTATCCTGCTTCAAAGGCATTCCTGATAAGTTTAATTTTCCTGTTGTTTTCCATACCGCAGATCGAAACCACATCGAATCTGCAATCCGTATCAGATAACCCGTTTTTTTGAAGATAGAATTCCGCGCTTTTAATTATCTTCTTCTGTTTCCGAAAATCAACACTCTCTTCGGGTAACCCGTAAAAAGAGGAATTTCTGAGTTTCACTTCTACAAAAACCGTAAATTCCCTCTCTTTCGCAATTATATCTATTTCTCCGAAACGCGTCCTGAAGTTTCTGTCTATTATCCGGTAACCTTTCTTTTTGAGAAACCTGCACGCCTCATCCTCACCTTCGATCCCTTTTTCACGGATTTTATAATCCCCCCGGGAATTGCCGGGTTTTCTCCGCCTCAAAAACTTTATCATTTCCCTTTTGAAGAAAGAAGTTTCCTAACGGCATCCACATCCTTGTCTCCTCTGCCCGAAAGGCAGACAAGCACGACATCTTTCTTTTTAAAGCGCTTTCCGTATTTGAGTAAATACGCAATCGCGTGGGCGCTTTCAAGGGCGGGAATTATCCCCTCTTTTTCCGAAAGCAGCCTGAATGCCTCCAATGCCTCGCCGTCGCTTACATTCTCATATTCAGCCCTTCCCGAATCCTTCAGATAACTGTGCTCGGGTCCTACTCCCGGATAATCAAGCCCCGCGGAAACGGAATGCGCGGGAATTATCTGTCCATCATCATCCTGAAGTATATAAGTCCTCGCGCCGTGAAAAACCCCCTTTTCCCCCGCGCCTAAAGACGCTCCGTGTTTTCCGCTTTCCACGCCTAAACCACCTGCCTCGACTCCCACAAGTTTCACTGATTTGTCTTTCACAAAGGGATAAAAAAGGCCTATGGAATTGCTACCGCCGCCTACACAGGCAACGCAATAATCGGGAAGACGCCCTTCGGCTTTCTTAATCTGCTTTTTTGCCTCAACGCCTATTACAGACTGAAAATCCCTCACTATGAGCGGATAGGGATGAGGTCCTACTACAGAACCTATTATATAGTGTGTTGTTTCCACATTTGTCACCCAATCCCTCAATGCTTCGTTTATTGCATCTTTCAGGGTCTTGCTTCCCGAAGAAACGGGGATTACTCTTGTCCCGAGGAGTTTCATTCTGAAAACATTGAGCTCCTGCCTGACAGTATCTTCTTCCCCCATATAGACATCACACTCCATACCGAAAAGTGCCGCTGCAGTGGCAGTGGCAACACCGTGCTGTCCCGCGCCCGTTTCGGCGATTATCCTCTTCTTTTTCATCCTCTTCGCAAGTATAATCTGTCCGAGTGTATTGTTAATCTTATGCGCGCCCGTATGAAGAAGGTCTTCCCTTTTGAGGTATATTTTGCCTTTGCCTATGTATTTCGACAGGCGCTCGGCATAATATACGGGAGTGGGTCTGCCGGCATAATTGGAAAGATAGCGGTAAAGCTCATTTTGAAATTCCCTGTTACTCCTGAGCTTTTTATATTCCCTTTCAAGTTCGTCAAGAGCGACCATAAGAGTTTCGGGTACAAATTTTCCTCCGAACTCTCCGAAGTGCCCGCCTTTATCAGGATAATTCACAGCTTTTGATTTTTGGTCTTTCACTGATTTTGCCATTCGCGGAATTGAACCTGTTTATAGATATTTGCCTGCAATAAGGGCAATTTTTTCTTTTTGTTCTTCCGTAATCGCAGACCTGTCGGTAATAATTGCATTCTGCAGGGCGGTTGCACATTCGCAGTTTCTTTCGCCGCCTATCTCTTTTATGGAATTTTTTATTATCTTCTGCGCCATCTGCACATTCTTCTTTATAATTTCTAACACCGCATCGATTGTTACATCCTCTTCCGAAGTGTGCCAACAGTCATAATCGGTGGCAAGAGCGATAGTGCCGTAGCATATCTCCGCTTCACGCGCCAGGCGCGCTTCGGGAATATTTGTCATTCCTATTATATCAACACCCCAACTCCTGTAAATCAATGATTCTCCTCTCGTGGAAAACTGAGGGCCTTCGATGCAAATGTAAGTGCCCCCTTTATGTACTATCGCTCCCGCATCCACTGCAGAATCGTAAAGAATCTTCCTTAAATTCTCACACAAAGGGTCGGCAAACTGTATATGAGCTGCAATTCCGTTGCCGAAAAAAGTGGATGGCCTCATTCGTGTTCTGTCGAAAAACTGGTCGGGAATGACAATATGCCCCGGCTCGATATCTTCCCTCATGCTCCCTACTGCGCTTACAGAAATAATCCGGTCAACGCCAAGTTTTTTCATTCCGTAAATATTTGCCCTGAAATTTAGTTCATGGGGAAGTATCTTGTGCCCGCGTCCGTGACGGGGAAGAAAAATCAGTTCTTTCCCGTCAAGCTCACCTGATATGTAAGCGTCCGAAGGCGAACCGAAGGGGGTATCCACCTTAATCTCCTTTACATTTCTGAGCTCGTCCATTGCGTATAAACCACTTCCGCCTATTATTCCCGTTTTTCCTGACATTTCTTCTCTCCAAAGTCTGTTATTTTTTCACAAAATCTGGCAAACGCTAACAGAGGAAATCAACATTGTCAAGATTTGGCAAAAGCATAAATAAGTTCAGAAATAATCTTTTACATTTCATTTCTATATATTAAAATCTTATAGAAATTTTTCAGGAAAAATATAATTTTCTGAAACAATGCAAAGAGCGGGGAGACACGGTTATTTCTATTGATGACTTCAGGAATGTAGCGGTTGTAGGCGGGGGACCTTCTGGTACATTTTTCAGTATTTTTGCGCTTAAAATGGCAAAGATGCTCGACAGAGAATTGAACATTACGATTTACGAACCGAAAGATTTCAACAAAGAGGGAGCTTCCGGGTGCAACCACTGCGGAGGGGTAATTTCAGAGATTCTTCTTCAAACCCTGGCAATAGAGGGGATAAACCTGCCGTCTGATGTCGTCCAAAAGGGAATTCATTCGTACCGCCTTCATACTAATCACGGAAGTGTTTCCATATCTACCCCGACGGTAGAAAGAACTATTGCCACAATAAAGCGCGGAGGTGGTCCTAAGGGGTTAATAGATACCGGTAAACAGAGCTTTGATAATTTCCTTTTAAACTATGCAGTAGAGGAAGGCGCTTCCCATAACAGGTTAAAAATCGATAAGCTTCATTTTGATAACGGGAAACCTGTCCTTTTTTCAAAAAGCGAAAAGGTTCAGGAACCAGACCTTGTAGTCGGTGCCGTGGGAATAAACGGAAACGCACCAAAAGTTTTTGAAGAAATGAAATTCGGATATAAAACACCTCAACTGGTAACAGCAGCTATTTCAGAAATAATAATGGACGAGGAGGTAATAGAAGAATTTTTCGGAAACTCTATTCATCTTTTTCTTCTTCCCATTAAAAACATAAAATTTGCAGCAATCATTCCAAAGGGTAACTATCTTACGTTATGCATATTGGGAAAGGAAATGACTCCAGAAACTTTTTCCGGATTTCTTAAACATCCCGTTGTGAACAATGTTCTCCCCAAAGGAGTTAAATACGAGACATCTTGCCGCTGTTTCCCTAAAATGAATATAAAGGCACCTGAAAAACCCTTTGCAGACAGGGTTGTTATATGCGGAGACTCAGGTTCGACGCGTCTTTTTAAAGACGGAATCGGCGCTGCTTACCTCATGGGAAAAGCTGCCGCAAAAACAGTGGTATTTGAAGGAATCGGCGAAAGCGATTTTAAGGAACACTATCTGCCTACATATCAAAGCATCATTGACGACAATTCATACGGAAGATTTCTCTACTTCGTAACGGATATCTTCAGAAGCAGCAGCATCCTCAGTAAAGGAATGATGGGAGTCATAATAAAGGAACAAAATACCACTGATTACAGTAAAAGACTGAGTTCAATACTTTGGGATATGTTCACCGGCAATGAAAGATACAAAAACATATTTCCGCGGGCTCTTAGCCCGAAAATGAGCATTGACTTATGTATTGAATCAGGAAAAAATATCTTTAAAGGTGAATTATGAAAAACGAAGGAATCGGTAAAATCTACTCAGACAATGAAGTCATATGCAGGGAAGGCGAACCCGGAAGCGTCATGTATGTCATACAGTCGGGGGAAATCAAAATAACAAAAAAATCCGAAACAGGAAAGGATTTAAAGGTTGCAACGTTAAAAAGCGGAGATTTTTTCGGAGAAATGTCTCTTTTTGACAAACTGCCGCGATCAGCGACTGCAACTGCCCTCGGCGATGCGCAAATCCTTTCAATAGACAAAAAAAAGTTTTTTAAGACTATTGACAGAGACCCCACTCTTGTTTTCAAAATGCTTGAATCAATGAGCAGGAGAATAAGGACTCTCAATGATGAATACGCACAGCTAAAAAAAACAAAAATAGAAATGATGAAATCTTTTTGCGACATTGAAGAAATCTGCAATGTTGTCCTTGAAGGGGCAAAAAATATCGTCAAAGCAGACAACGGTTCAATAATGATTCGTGAAGAAGAAAGTCATTATCTCAGAATAAAATCAGCATTCGGCACTGAAGCAAACTCAAAAATAGAAATATCGGAAGGTAAAGGCATAGCCGGTGATGTTCTTAAAACAGGTATGGCAGAACTCGTAAATAATGTTTCAATGGATTCAAGGTTCATTTCAGGGGCAGTTAAAATAAAATCCCTTATCTGCATACCGCTGAAACATAAAGACACAACTTTCGGAGTTCTCAATATGAGCAACAGCAGTGAAGAGATGTTCAGCTATGAAAACCTCAAAATGCTGAATTCGATGGTAATAAATGCATCAAATGCCATTCAGAATGCCACTATTTTTTCAAAACTCAACAAAGCGACGGATTCACTTATAAGCCACGTTACAATTTCATCGGATATGTGAGATACACAG
>CAZJVM010000098.1:0-7758 GCA_964549305.1 uncultured bacterium | reverse complement strand
TTATCTTAGTAATCTCCAATTTAAAAATGATGCAGAAAATGTAAAAAGTTTTGTCCCTATGCTTCATAAGCGATAACTCTTGTTATCCCGATGGTTTCGCCGTCTGTTCCTGTTGAAATGGCATCGCTTACTGATATGACATTTTTAATGGAATTATCCGAAATAAAATCATTTACCTGCTTATCCAAATCAGCAAGTTCTTTCATCATTTGAAATATTTTAAGCTGTGAAGTGAAAGTTTTAACCTTTACCATTTTCATTTCCTCCGTTTTTCCCACTTTAATATTCTTAAAAACCAGTTTTTCAACAAAAACCGCACCTTCTAATAAAACAAATACTCAAAAAAATTTCCGAAATCAAATTATTCTTGACAGCATATTAAAGAGGAGTACCTTTCATTAAAGATAGATAATAAGATTTACATAATATTAATTTTTAGAAAAGGTATTTAAAAGTAATTGTAATATTTCCATTTGGAAGCGTTATGGATGAAAGAAAGAAAAAAAATCTTTTTCCCTTTTCTTCTGTTTTGGTCGCTTCAATCCTTGTGGTAGGTCTCATATCACTCTTCTTTTTTACGACAATTTACAGAATCAGAAACAGGCAGGTTAGAAACATAATTCTCGGTGAAAAAGTAAATGAAATTCTCCTTGATACGACAATTCTCTACGCTAAATATGAAGGAGTCCTTCTAAAAGGCGCTAAAAAGCCCTCCGGGGAGGAAATTAAAAAACTTGCTATTTCCATAACTAAGCTGAATTCAATTATTGAAAAATCAAAAGAGCCCCTGGGTTTTTCCGTAAAACCGCTTATAGACGATGAGGTAAGAATACACCTTGTGAAATACAGAGAACACCTGACGAAGATGCGGAGTATTTTTTCGGGAGACGAAAAGAGTGAAACTGAAATAAACACCTTAAAAAATTCCTTTCCCCTGCATTTCGAAAACCTTGTGAGCGAATATGATTTTCTTAAAACTTCCCTTCAAAAAAGGCGCAAGGAAAGTTTCAGGCGCGTGACAGTAATCTTCTGGTCTATGGTTTCAATCTGGTGCGCGGTTATAGCGATAATGTTTGCGGTGCTTAATTCATACCGCAAAAAGAGCGTGAAGGCATTGCAGGAAATCGGAGAAAGCGAAAACCGCTTTAGCAGGATGGCTGAAAACATCGATGACGGAGTTCTTATAATAGAAGGCGAAAGGGTTGTTTTTTTTAACGAAAAATTATGCGAGATATTCGGGCGAAGCAGAGAAGAGTTAATGACAATAAATAAGTTTGAGCAATTTGTCGCCCCTGAGGATATGGGAAAAAGTAAAAAATTCAGGGATGATGTGATTGATGGGAAAACCGGCAAAGGTGAGTTTGAATTTAAAATAGTAAGAAAAGACGGGACAAGGCGAATAGTTAACAACCGTTATAATTACGTTCATTTGGAAGATAAGAGGATTGCGCGATATATCATAGTTGAGGATATTACAGAGAAAAAACAGAGAGAGGTGCAGTTAAAAACCAGTGAAGAGCGTTTTCGTTATATGGGAGAAACTGTTCAGGACGGACTACTGATTAACGAAGACGGGAAAACCGTTTATATAAACGACAGAATGTGTGAAATCCTCGGAAGGTCGAGGGAGGAGATTATGAAAATAAGGAAAGCGGAAGAATTCATTTCTCCCGGTGACAGAGACAAGATGGTTACCCTCAAGAAAGATGCTATGGGAAAATCACTTCCCTATGTTGAAATCGAATGCTGGAATGAGAAAAGCGACGGCACGAAAGCTTATGTACAACACCGTTACAGCGTGAAAAAAACAGAAGAGGGGAAAACCTACCGTTTCATAGTTACCACAGACCTTACTGACAGGAAGATAGCGGAAGAAAAAGTCAGTCATCTTGCCAAGGTTTTTGAAGATTCCCTGAGCGAAATCTACATACTCGATGCGGAAACATTCAAATTCGTAGAGGTTAACAAAACCGCAAGGGATAATCTCGGTTATTCAATGGAAGAATTGAAGGGAATGACTCCTGTTGACATTAAACCCGGACTTACATGGGATGATGTAAAAACAATTATCAATGAAGTGCGTACGGGAGAAAAGGAATTAATAAATTTTCAAACTACACATCAGAGAAAAGACGGAAGCGAATATCCTGTTGAAATCTTCCTTCAGAATATTGTTTATAAGTCATCTCCCTGTTTTCTTTGTATGGTGATTGATATTTCTGAGAAACTTAAGGCAGAGGAAGAAAGAAAAAAACTTCAGGATGCAATCGAGCAGTTGTGGGACATTGTAATGATATCTGATTGCGACGGAATTATTTCTTATGTGAATAATTCCTTTGAGCGCATTACCGGTTATAAAAAAGAGGAAGCGATTGGGCGCACGGCATCCTTTCTTAAAAGCGGTGAACAGGATGAGGAATTCTACCGGGAGATGTGGGAAGTTTTATCAAGGGGAGAAACTTGGAGAGGAAAGCTTGTTAACCGCAAAAAAGACGGGACTTTTTATAACGAAGAGACGGTGATTTCTCCCATGAAAAATTCAATGGAGGAGACTATAGGGTATGTTGCCGTGATGAGAGATGTGACATATGAGATGGAAATGGAATCCCAACTTCTGCAGGCACAGAAGATGGAGGCAATAGGGCGCCTTGCGGGAGGAGTTGCGCACGACTTCAATAATCTGCTTGTGGGAATCATAGGATACGGCGAGCTTTTAAAGGATATTTTGCCCTCTGATAATGAGGTACAGCAAAGATATACGCGCGAAATAATAAATGCGGGAGAAAGAGCGTCATCACTTACAAAACAGCTTCTTGCATTCGGCAGAAAGCAGATGTTTCATCCGCAGATAATAGATATAAACAGCGCCGTGCGCAATCTGGAAATGATGCTCAAACGAATCATAGGCGAAGACATAAAAGTTGAAATCGCCTTTGGGGAAAATGTATCTCCCATAAAAGCCGACGCCGACCACATAGCACAGATACTTTTAAATTTTGCCGCAAATGCCAGGGATGCAATGCCTGAGGGAGGCACACTTAGAATTGAAACGTCAAACATTGTTATCGATGAGTTTTTTGCGAAAAATCACAGGGGTGCAAAAGAAGGGAATTATGTATTGCTCGAAGTTTCGGATACGGGTTGCGGTATGGACGATGAGACGCTAAAGCATATTTTCGAACCTTTTTTTACCACTAAGGATGTAGGTAAAGGCACGGGATTGGGACTTGCCACGGTTTACGGCATAGTGAAACAGAATGAAGGTTATATAAGTGTTTACAGCGAAACAGGTTTGGGCTCTTCCTTCAAAATATATCTTCCTGCTGCCGAAGAAAAGAAAAAGATTGAAGAGACAGAAGAGCATTTGGACGAGGTACCGCGGGGAAGCGAAAGAGTTTTAATCGTCGAAGATGAAGATGTGGTAAGAAAAATGACAAGAGAGATTCTTGAACAGTTCGGTTATGAAGTCCTCGATGCCTCTAACGGCAAAGATGCTCTTCAGATATTGAGTGACGGCAACGGAAATATAGACCTTATCCTTACTGATATCGTTATGCCTGATATGCGCGGCGATGTACTGGCAAAGGAAGTTTTGAAGAAAAACGCTTCCCTTAAAATAATGTTTATGTCCGGCTACGCGGAAGCTCTGATTGCAAAGGAAGACGGGCTTTTCGGTGATAAGGTGGTAGTTCAAAAGCCCTTCGCATCAAAAGAGCTTGCCCTGAAAGTGAGAAAGGCACTCGATTCCGAATAATTGATTTTTCTGGTAGTCAAAATAGATTCTCTGTTGATAATTTCCTGAAAATGTCCTACCAGTTTTTTATCGAAAATGAAGAAAACAGATTTTATAAATATTGGCAAACGCCAACCGCGTCTTGACGCCCCCCTTAAGGTTTCCGGAAAGTCGCAGTTTACCGATGATATAACTCTTCAGGGAATGCTTCAGGGAAAAATTCTGAGAAGCCCCTATGCAAAAGCGAAGATTCTGCGCGTTGACACCTCAAAAGCTCTCAAAGTGAAAGGAGTAAAAGCGGTTGTAACGCACGAGGATTCTCAGGGCATAATGCTTGGTCCTGAGCAGATGTTTTTATGCAGTGATTCAGTCAGGCATTTCGGCGAGGAAATTGCGGCAGTTGCCGCTGTTGACGAAGATACCGCTCTTGAAGCGCTTGACCTTATCAAAGTGGATTATGAGCCCTTGAAACCCCTTTTGTCAATAGATGAGGCGTTGAGGGAAGGCGCGCCGACAGTGCATTCCTTTGCAGAGGATAATATTGCAGATGAGGTAAAAATCGCTTTCGGAGATTATGAGAAGGCATTCGGGCAAGCCGATTACATAAGAGAAGATGAATATACAACAGAGGCGACTCACAACGCTTTTGCCGAACATCATGTGGTAATCGCCGATTTTACCAGACCGGGAAAGCTTAAAGTATGGATGCCCGTTCAGACAGCGCCTCTCATTCAAAAAAGAATGTCCGAGAAGCTTGGAATCGATGAAAGCGATGTAAGGGTTTTTAACCTTAATACGGGAGGCGCTTTTTCAGGAAGGGGAGTTGCCCGCGCTCACCATTATCTTGCCGCTTTGCTTTCGAAAAAATCATCAAAGCCCGTAAAAATTCTGTGCACTCCCGAAGAGGAGTTTATCGTTTGCAGAAGCGGAGGGAAAAACCGTTTCAGATTCAAAACCGCGGTGATGAAGGACGGCACGATAAGAGGCGTAGAGGCGGATGTCCTTTATGACTGCGGTGCCTATATCGAGACGCAGTTTACAATGGCAAGATTCGTAGGGCTTGGCCTTCAGATGCTCTATAAGATGGATGCCTTTAAATATAACGGGCGTGTCGTCTATACAAATAACATTCCATATCTTTTTCATCACGGGGGAGGTTTCGTGCCGGCGCGCTTTTCATTCGGCACGCATCTTGACCTTGTTGCAGAAGATATAGGAATTGACCCTGTAGAGATACGGCTAAAAAATGCTGTTACAAAAGGGCACACAACGCTAAGCAAGAATTATTATGCAAGCTGCGGGCTTAAGGAATGCATAAAAAAGACGGCAAAGGAATCGGGGTGGAAAAGAAAACGTGGGCGCCTCGCGCCTTACAGGGGAATCGGTATCGGCTGTGGTGTTATGAATTCAGGAGGAAAGGGCGTTTTTGATCACGATACATCTGCGGCATTTATCAAGATAGGCGAAGATGGAAAAGCGTCTCTTTTTACGGGACTTCCCGATATGGGGCAGGGCTCGCATACGGTGCTCGGGCTTATTGCGGCGGAAACGCTCGGAATCAGAATAGATGACTTAACGGTGATATCGGGCGACAGCGACATAACACCTTTTGATATCGGAGCGTTTTCACAGCGCGGTACGCTTACAACGGGAAACGCGGTGAAAAATGCGGCGCTCGATGCGAAAAAACAGTTCCTGAGGACCGCGTCTGCAAACTTCAATGTTAAGCCTTCATCAATAGTTTTTCGCGACAGGAAAGTCTATCCGAAAGGGGCGGAGGATAGAGCGGTTTCCTTTGAAGAAATTGTTTTTGATACTCTTCACTCCACTGAAGGCAGATATGTAATGGGACGGGGATTCTTCAATCCGCCGACTCAATCTATTGACAGTTACACTTTTGAAGGAAACAACTGCCTTGCCTACTCCTTCGGGGCGCAGGTTGCGGAAGTTGAAGTTAATCCTGAAACAGGGCAGGTAAAGGTGCTCAGAGTGACTGTTGCCCACGATGTGGGAAGGGCGCTTAATCCGTTGGCGGTGGAAGGTCAGATTGACGGTCAGGTCTTCAGCGGAATGAGTCAAACGCTTTTCGAAGAATGCGTTTTTGACGGAGAGCAGATTCTCAACCCCTCGCTTTTAAACTACAAACTTCCCCGTCCTTTTGAAATTCCTGAAGTGGGGCATATCATCGTGGAAACCAACGACCCTTACGGACCTTTCGGCGCCAAGGAAGTCGGAGAAGGTCCTATTGTATGTATTTCACAGGCAGTTGCAAACGCGGTGAATAACGCGATTGGTTATCCCATAAAAAGCCTTCCCATAACGCCTGAAAAGGTGCTTGAAGCGATCAGAAAAAGAGAAGAAACAGACAGGCAATAAATAGTCCGCTTGAAAAGCAAAAATAAAATTAATAGAAAGTTAGACACTATCTGAAAATAAGGGGGGTGACAATAATGAGCAATAAAAAGAGGGAAGGAAATGGAAATTCTTTTACAAGGCGGTCATTTATAAAATCAACGGTCGCGGCAGCAGTTATTTCGGGAATAAATCCGTCAGTACTCTTTGCAGGGGAAGAGTCGGGAAAAATTTCAAAATCATTGGTTGCCGTAGTGGAAGATAAAAAATCCATTACGGATACCTTTAAAATCGATGCCCCGCGCGCAAGGGCAATGATAGATGAAGCAATAAAGAGGATAACCGGCACCAAAAGCATATCCGAAGCGTGGGCAAAGATTTTTCCCAATCTCAAAGACAACGAAGTAATAGGTATGAAACCGAACTGCGTCAACTGGAGAATTCCTTCACACCCTGAAGTCCTTTATTCCATAGCGGATAGCATGGCAGATGCCGGAATTAAAAAGGAAAACATACTTATTTGGGACAATGTGGAAGGATTTCTCGAAAAAGCAGGTTACAAGATAAACAAGGGCAAGGAAGGATATAAGTGTTACGGCACATTCATAGGAAAGGACGCTGAAAATATCGGGCTTGACCCTGAAGCGAAGGTTCAGATAAAGTCTCAAAACTTCGAGAGGACCCACAGCAAGATTTTATCTCAGCATATCGATTATTTTATTAATGTCCCCGTGCTGAAATCCGCAGATTCTCCCGGTATTTCGGGAGTCACGCTTTCGCTCAAGAATATGTACGGCACCATAAGCATTGCCGAGCAGGCAACAGTGGGTTTGTATCCCGAAGATATGCCGGAAGCATTCGATAAGATGCATCGCAACCACTGTAATCCTCAGATTGCGGAGGTGAATTTGAGTGAACATATTATGAAGAAAACCAAGCTTGTGATAATCGATGCCCTTGCGGGAGTCTATAACGGCGCGCCTTCTTCCCCTCCTCAGGGAGTAAGCCATAGAATCGTAATGAGCACCGACCGCGTTGCCGCAGATGTTACCGGTGTAGGTATTATCAACGAGAAGAGAAAAGAGATGAAAGTTCCCGAGGTTTCAAAGGAAACGGCAGGTCACATCTGGTCTGCGGAAAAGATGGGCATCGGCACCACCAACGCCGAAATTGTCTGACTGGTTTGCGGAAATCCTTTATTGTGCCTTATAGTATTTTTGCCATTTGTGTTGATGAGGGTGCCATAACCGCTGTATAATGCATTAAAATGGAGGGCGGGATATGGCTTTTATAGAATGGTCAGATAAATTCTGCGTAAATGTGAAGGAACTCGACGAGCAGCACAAGACATTATTCGATATGGTCAATGTTTTCTACGATTCGTTGCAGTCAGACAGCAAAAAAGCGCTTCAAGACCTCCTCGATTCCCTCGCAGAATATACTATGTACCATTTCAGGACAGAGGAAAAATACTTCGATAAATTCAAGTATGCCAATTCCGAAACACATAAAAGAGAGCATCAGGATTTTGTAGATAAAGTTCTTGATACAAAGCGCAAAATCAGAGAAGACAAAATAGTAATGTCCATCGAAATAACAAACTTCATTAAAAAATGGATACAGGAGCATGTTGCGCAATCTGATAAAAAATACAGCAAATGCTTCAATGACCA
>CAZJVM010000097.1:0-7792 GCA_964549305.1 uncultured bacterium | reverse complement strand
CGGGCGCCTCGTTCAGTCATCCTTCGGAGAAGATATTGACAAAGTATAAAAAAGCCGTTAAATCATTGCCAGTCTTTACAAGATTAAGCCGAAGTGGTGAAATTGGCATACACGCTAGGTTCAGGGTCTAGTGGGAGTAATCCCTTGGGGGTTCGAGTCCCCCCTTCGGCAGTTTGTGATGAACAAACCGGAAGAATCTCTTTCCTTATTATCTTTCTTCCCTTGTGAGCGTGTAGGAGACCAGACTGTATATGTCAGGACAGCATCCGTGTACCATATTTTTTTCAGGTTCCCAGGGAAGACTTCCGCCCGAGAAAAGCACCTGCAGTGAAAAGTAAGCGCCCCAGTAAAGAAATCCGCAGACTTCGCCCATATTGAAAAGATCTATCTCATACTTTCTGCCGGGTTTCAGTCCGTACATACAATGATGCGCTATGTCCATCACCTCGAGAAAAACCCTGTATTTATCAATGCCCGGATATCCTTTGCCTGTCATATCCCTGAATTTTCCTGTTCTTCCGGGTTTCTGTCCCGCTTTCTTTTTATCGAGCTTAGATACTTCCATTTCCACTTTTCCCATCTCAGGACAAACCCCCGTGAATATGCCCGGTTGTTTTCCCCAGCAAACATCTCCGCCATAATGAAAAGAAGCGATGCTCGGATGGTTTGCCTGCCAGAGTCCTCCGCAGATGCCGTCGTGGTTTGTGGAAGTGATTATGTGCTTTTCACCTTCCTTGTGCCCGTAGGGGCAGTCGCCGTTGACTTTTGTAATCGTTAATTCCTGACTAACGAGATTTACCGTTTTTGCCACATTGGTAATTGTTTCTTTTGTCATTTCAGGCAGAAAATCTTTTTTTTCTTCGCTCATGTCTTCACCCCCCAAATTAAGCGTTACGTTAAAGACTTAAGATTTTTGATTTAAAAAGTTTTGCGCTGATTGATTTTATATAAACACACTAAAAAATGCCTGTAAATAAATCAAAGGGGAAAGTTTTGGTTTTTGATTACACAGCATACAGTTGGATACGCCAATATTGCGTCTCTTGAAAAGGTAGTTAAAAATACCAAACCTAATATGATTATTCCTATTCATACATTCTGTCGGGAGAAATTCGCTGAAATATCCCCCGCGGGAAGAGTGATACAGATAAACGACGGCTAAGTGATAAGTATCTGATTTGTGCCGTCAATATTCAACCGCAAATATTTTTAATCATCGGCTATTTCTGATTGATAAAATTCCCTATGCGTGATTAGTTTTTATACTGCGGAACGCAAAATATGAGTAGTATCCCCGAATTCATAAACTTTCAGGAGGGTATTGAATGGACATAAGTGATATGAGTCCCGAACAGATTGATATGATGATTGACGGGCTCTTTGCAAAGCTTAATATTGAACGAAGACGTCTTTCAAAGGAAGAGCTTGAAGGAGAGATAACGGATTTTCTAAACAAGATGCACTGCTGTTCCCTTGCAACGTGCGGTAAAGACGGAGTGCCTCGCATATCGGTTGTTGACTATGTTAACGACGGGATTGATATCTATGTATTTACCGAGGGTGGCCGGAAACTGAAAAATATCAGAGACAACAATAAAGTTTCCGTTGGCATAGGTGTTTCCACTCTAAGCATGAAGGCGGTAAGAGGGGTCAATATTCGCGGGACGGCTGAAGTTTTTACCGATGATATGCCTGAGTATGGAAAAGCCAGAGAATTATTCAAGCCGGTTTTCGATAATTTTCTGCGTGATACGGGGACTCCTTTAAATGTGCCGAAAGGGCTCTCTAAAATTATTCGGATTACTCCTTATGAGATGGTTTATTATCACAACAACAGAGGCCTTTATGCGGTCAGTTGGGAGAAGTAGGGATGCCCTGGACTTGAAGGGAAAAAGAATTTAGCAAAATTATGAAAGAAAAAAATAATCATAACCAATCGGAGGTTCTCAGATGAAGCTTTTAGAGCCGGGATTTATTGGAAAATCGGAAATAAAAAACCGTGTCGTTATGGCGGCAATGGGTGCCCACGGACTACACGAAGCAGACGGTGACTGGGGTGAGGGATATCGTGCCTACTATGAGGAAAGGGCAAAGGGCGGAGTAGGGCTTATAACCACCGAGGCGACATTCGTGACGCAGGCGCTCGAGCCCTTTACAAAGGATTTGTTCAATGTTGCCAATGACAAGCATTTTGCGTCAATGCGAAAGCTTGCCGAAACTCTCCATTCATATGGTTGTAAGCTTAGCATTCAGCTTACCGCGGGATTCGGCAGGGTTATAGCGCCCCCCGTAATCCCCGATGGCGTAAGGCCTGTTTCAGCTTCGGAAAATCCCCATTATTTCCTTCCCGATTATTCTGATTTTGTTTCGAGAGCGATTACCACCGAAGAAGCCGAAGCGCTTGGGCAATCCTTCGGTTATGCGGCAATGCGCTGTCGTGACGCGGGAGCGGACTGCATAGAGATTCACGGACACGAAGGGTATCTTATGGATCAGTTTATGACTGCCCTGTGGAACAGGCGCGATGACCGTTACGGGGGTTCGCGGGAAAAACGCCTTACCCTCGCGCGCGAAGCAATAGCCGCAATCAGGCGGGACGCAGGTGAAGACTTTCCTATTATTTATCGTTACGGCGTTACTCATCGACTTGAAGGCGGAAGAGAAGAGGAAGAGGGATTGTGGATTGCCGGAGAATTGGAGAAGATGGGCGTAAGCGCTCTGCACGTTGATGCCGGATGCTATGAAACGCCCTGGTGGCCTCATCCTCCGCAGTATCAACCTCCGGGATGTATGCTTGATATTGCCGAAAAAGTGAAGAAGGTTACATCACTGCCCGTTATTTCCGTGGGGCGTCTGCACTATCCCGATGTGGCGGAAAAGGCGCTGGCTGACGGAATCGCAGACTTCATTGCCATCGGCAGGGGATTGCTGTCCGAACCTGAATGGGTGAAGAAGATTAGCGAGGATAAAATATCTGAACTACGCCCCTGTCTTGGTTGTCACGAGGGGTGTCTCTGGCAGATGATAGCGCAGGAGCCCACAAGTTGTTCGCTCAATCCTACCTGCGGACACGAGCTCGAGTGGCCTCTTATACCGCTCAAAGAGAAAAGGTCGCTCCTGATTATCGGAGGAGGTCCTGCCGGTGTTGAGGCGGCGAGAGTGGGTGTCGAAAGGGGATTTGATGTTACGCTTTGGGAAGCGTCAGATAGATTTGGCGGAAGCCTGAATCTTGCGGCAAAACACGATTTTAAACGGGATATTTCGGCCTATGTAAGTTATCTTACGGGACTAATCGGTCGACTGCCTGTGAAAGTTCAATTCAATAAAAAGGCAACGGCTGATGATGTACGAAATTTCGGTGCCGATTATGTGATAATCGCAACCGGTGCGGAGATGGAAGCGCCGCCCTTTGAGGGAGAAAATGTAGCTTCCATAATCGATGTGCTGAAGGGAAGGGAAGTTGCGGGCGAGAACATATTGATGATGGGAGGAGGCGTAATCGGCTGTGAAACGGCAGTTGACCTTGCGCGAAAAGGTAAAAAGGTCACGCTTTGCGCCCGTATGGATTCAGATGATTTGGATATGGATATGGTTGACCACAATAACAGGTTTTATCTCCTTCGTATGATAGAGGAGGCGAAGATAAATGTGCTTCGTGGGGCAATTCCCGTGAGAATGGAAAATGGCAATGCCGTTCTTGAGCAGAATGGCGAAGAGAAAAAAATTTCCACTGATTTTCTTATTTTTGCCGGACGGCACTTTCCGAAAGATGCTCTCAGTAAGGAGTTTGAGGGGTGCGGCAATGTTTTCAGCATCGGAGACTGCGTTAAACCTCAAACCATTATGGATGCAGTCTGGGGAGGATTTAAAACTGTTCGGGAGATTGAACTATAGCAGAGTTAACGGGAAATAAAAAAACCCCTTCGCTATTTTCGAAGGGGTTTTTTTTTATGCTTTTTAATGAAATTAATTTCTGCCGTAAATATCGAGGGATTTCTTGTTGCCCATAAGATAATCGGGAGAAACATACCAATCGCCGGTTATCGAATTCTTGAGAATCCTCTTTGATGTTTTGTGCGCTACTCCCAGCGTGCCAACCATTGTTACAAAACCCGCACCCAGACCGCCAACGGAATAAAGAGTTTTAAGACTTGCCCAGACAGGTGTCATCAATACACTTCCCGTAAACCAATAGGCTTTTTCCAAACCCTTGGTTTCGGAAAAAGTTTTGTCTGCGGCAAATGAATATGAAATAGGTCCTAATGCAAAAACTACTATAAGTGCTGCGATGATTAAACTTTTAGTTCTCACTTTATATCCTCCGCTTTTGAAAAGTTATCTTTTAGTATATTCCACTCAAATCAGCAGTCAAGTTTAAATAAGCAATATGGAAAAAATTATGAAATTTCAATGAGAATCTTGCCGAATTGCTTTTTATCTTCCATATAGCTTTGAGCGTTTACAGCGTCTTTTAACGGAAAGCATTTGTCAATTACCGGTTTTGTGCCGGAAGATTCCATAAATTTCAGAAGTTCATTCATTTCGCCTCTGCTTCCCATCGTCGATCCGTATATTGAAAGTTGATTCCAGAAAACTCTCTGAATATCTGTTTTTCCCATTCCGCCTGAAGTCGCGCCACAGGTGACCAGTCTGCCACCCCGTTTGAGGCATTTCAGTGATGTGTCCCAGGTTTCTGCGCCAACGCTGTCAAAAACAATATCAACGCCTTTGCCCGATGTTATATTGCGCACACTTTTAAACACATCATCTTTTTTGTAATTTATGCCTGCATATGCCCCGAGAGATTCCGCTTTACTGAGCTTTTCAGCGCTTCCGGAAGTGACAATTACCTTCAGATTCATCGATGCCGCTATCTGAAGACACGAAGTCGCCACACCTCCGCCGATTCCCGCGATAAGAAGGACTTCACCGGGCTTGATTTTTGCCTTTGAAACGAGCATTCGCCACGCAGTAAGAAAAGTTAGGGGAAATGCCGCAGATTCCTCCATTGTAAATCCTTCGGGAATAGGATGTATGTTCGCGCAAGGCACTTTTACATATTGCGCGTAAGTGCCGTTAATATGCTCCCCTATAAGATGAAATGTGTCACATTGGCTATGTTCGCCTTTTCTGCACATTTCACAGATTCCGCATGAAATCCCGGGGTTGATTAAAACCTTGTCGCCTTTTTTAAATTGCGTTACACCGCTTCCGCACTCTTCTACAACCCCTGCTCCGTCAGACCCCAAAATGTGCGGAAAACTCACCTTTATTCCCGGAATTCCCATTCTTACCCATATATCAAGGTGATTTAGCGCTGCATATCTGACCTTTATTAAAACTTCATAACTGCCCGGCGAAGGTTTATCGATATCCCCGTATTCTATAACTTCAGAACCTCCGTGCCTGTTAATAAATATCGCTTTCATTGCTTTTACCTCACAAATAATTATTTACTCCATGTCACGAACCAGTAACCGTGCCTTGCATCGGTATATCTTATTTTATCAAGGTCGATTGCAATTACCTTGAAGGGATATTTCGCGGGAAGGCTTTTTTCGTTGATACCCATCAGTTTTACACACTGCCTGAATTCCTTTATGTTTGTCTCTCTCGTGTAAACGCTCGCCTTACCCCACATCTGAAGCCCTCTCGAGCTGAAATAGTCCTTTTTTCTGTCATAGCGGGATGCCACGGAAACTGACACTTTTGAGTTTTGTTTCAGATTCCTGAACTTTACGCCTCCTTCGGAGAAGATATAGATTCTAAGCCCTTTATTTCTGAATTCAATGGGGGTTACCCTCGGATTATTGTTATAAGAGGTGGCAAGATGGCATACGGTATTTTCATCGAGATATTTGATGATGTCTTTTTTCACTTTTGCCGGAGTTAGATTTTTTTTAAGTTTTACTCCTTTCACGCTCATTGCCTGTTCAACATTTTTATCAAGTTTTGAAACAACAATTTTTTCCATTTTTAAAATCTCCCCGGTTAAATAAAAATGTTCCTAATATGACGGTTAAGTGTGATAAAATTAAAACATTATTGAAGCAAAGTAGTGTATTTATAAAAAGATGTCTAAAAAATAATTACCATAGCTCTTTAATAAATATCAGATAATTGAATTAAGATAAAAATAAGGAGGTATCAATGGCTAAAAAGAAAAAATTTAAAATCGGTGTTCTGACGGGAGGAGGAGATTGCCCCGGATTAAATGCGGTTATAAGGGCGGTTACGAAGAAAGCGATTATCGAACTCGATGCCGAAGTAGTTGGATTTATGGACGGCTATCAGGGGTTGATGGAATTGAGTACGTTGCCATTAAGCGCCAAATCCGTTTCGGGAATTCTTACGCAGGGCGGCACAATTCTCGGTACATCAAACAAGGCAAATCCCTTCAGAGTGCCCGTGAGGAGAAAAGGGAAACTCGAGTTTTTAGACAAGTCCGATGTAGCAGTTAAAAATTACAAAAAACTCGGCCTGAACGCCCTTGTCTGCATAGGGGGCGACGGCACGCTTCAGATTGCTTTAAAACTCCTGAAGAAAGGAATTAACATCGTGGGGGTACCGAAGACCATTGATAATGACCTTCAGGGCACTGATTATACATTCGGTTTCAATACAGCCCTCGAGACTGCAACCGAAGCAGTGGATAAAATTCATACGACGGCGGAATCGCATCATCGCGTAATGATTGTTGAGGTTATGGGAAGATACGCGGGATGGATAGCTTTGTATTCAGGGCTTGCGGGAGGAGGGGATGTGATACTGCTTCCCGAGATTCCCTACGACATTGATAAAGTGTGCGACAAAATCAGAGAGCGGTCAAAGAAGGGAAAAAAATTCAGTATCATTGTCGTTGCTGAAGGCGCGAAACCAAAGGGTGGAGAGATGGTAGTGAGGAAAGTAATCAAGGATAGTCCCGATCCTCTGAGACTGGGTGGAGTGGGAAACAAAATAGGCGATGATATTGAAGATATTACGGGTATCGAAACACGTGTTACTGTACTTGGACATCTTCAGCGCGGAGGGACCCCTTCGGCTTACGACAGAATTCTTGCAACGGAGTTTGGAGCAGGGGCAGTGGACTTAATAAAAGAGGAAAAATTCGGTAAGATGATAGCTATCAGGGGAAACAAGATTGTTTCAATTCCGATTTTAAAGGCAGTGAATAAACTCAAGCACGTAAGGAAAAATACTCAGGCCGTATTGACCGCGCGCTCTTTGGGCATAGGATTGGGCGATTGAGGAAAAATTAAATCACCTGTTGGTTTGATGTAAAGTTTTTGAGGGTAAATATGGCCTGAAATATCTATGCCGCGCGGATGCCCGGTGAAGGACTATTGGAGTTTTTCAATATTTTGTTTACCTCTTTCACAAGATGAGTTTTCTCAAAGGGTTTTTCGATGGTGGCCACTTTGCTGTCTTCAAGGAAGTTTGCTGTTTCGGTATTGAATGTATCTCCGGTAACAATAAGAAATTTATTTGTTATTTCCGGTTTTTCTTCGGCGGCCAATGAAAATACTTTTTTCCCGTCCATTACGGGCATTTTTATGTCGCAGATTATGGCGTTGAAATCCTGTTTCATTATTTTTTCAAAGCCTTTTTTGCCGTTTTCCGCTCTTTCAACCTCGTGACCTTCCCGTGCTAAAATTTCAGTCATCACCGATGCGACTATTTCATCGTCATCTATGATAAGTATTCTGCCCTTTGATTCATTTTCTTTGTTAGCAGGAGTGACATCCTTTTTTTCATTGACGAGAGAATTATCTGCTGATTCGGGGAAAGAGAT